>JAFMQT010000110.1 GCA_017354515.1 Nocardia sp.
GCGCACCGAACAGCAGATAGGCCGGCAGGTCGAGTCCGGCTGTCCGGGCCCGCGCGGCCACCGTGGTGGCGAGTAGCGAATTGCCGCCCAGTTCGAAGAATCCACTGTCGGCGCCGACCTCGTCGACGCCCAGGACGTCGGCGAAGATATCACAGAGGGTGCTCTCGACCGGATCGGCCGGCGCCCGATAGCGCGCCGCGGCGGTGAATTCCGGTTCCGGCAGCGCTGCCCGGTCGAGCTTGCCGACCGGTGTGAGCGGTATCCGGTCGATCAGGGTGATCGATTGCGGGACCATATAATTCGGCAGCGATGCGGTGAGATGCGCGGTCAAATCGGCAGCGGTGGTGTCGGCCCGCACATACGAGACCAGGGCGGTGCTGCCGGCCGCGGTGCGGTGGCCGATGGTGTGCGCGAACGTGACCGCCGGATGCCGGCTCAATGCCGCGTCGATCTCGCCCAGTTCGATCCGGAAACCGCGGATCTTCACCTGATGGTCGCTGCGGCCGAGATATTCGATATCGCCGGGTCCGCCGTCATCGGCCGGCCGGATGCGCACCAGATCACCGGTGCGATACATCCGGTCTCCCGGTTTCCCATAGGGATTGGCCACGAATCGGCCCGCGGTCGGCCCGGGACGCCCGTGGTACCCGCGCGCCAGCGCGTCGCCGGCCAGATACAGCTCTCCGGTCACACCCAGCGGCACCGGCCGCATCCGGGCATCCAGGACCAGCACGCACACGCCGCGGATCGGCGCGCCGATCGGAATGGGTCCGCCCCCCTCCAGCGGCGCGGACATGACGGTGACGATGGTGGTCTCGGTCGGCCCGTACGCATTGTGCAGATCCCTTCCGGGAGCCCAGCGTTCGACGACCTCCGCGGGCAGGGCCTCACCGCCGGCCAGCACATGCCGGAATTCGGTGATGCCGGTGGGGTCGACGGTGGCCAGCGCGGCCGTGGTGATGAAGGCGTGGGTTATCCGCTGCTCGATCAGCACCCGCGCCAAATCGGGCCCGCCGACGACACCGGGCGGGGTGAGGACCAGGGTCGCGCCGCCGCCCAGGGCCAGCAGCAGATCCAGCACCGCCGCGTCGAAACTCGGTGTGGCGAAGTGCAGGACGCGGCTGCCGGGGCCGACATCGAACCGTTCGGCGGTCTCATCGGTGAACGCCGCCAGTCCGCGATGGGTGACCACGACACCCTTGGGTGTTCCGGTGGACCCGGAGGTGTAGATGACGTAGGCGGGGTTGTCCGGGCGCAGCGGGGCGAGCCGGTCGGCGTCGGTGAACGGTGCCTGCGATCCGCGCCGGATCCGTTCGCGCACAGCGGGATCGTCGAGGGCCAGCCAGTGCACGGTGTCTGGCAGCCGGTCGCGGTGTTCGAGCAGCGTCAATCCCAGTGCCGCACCGGAATCGGCGAGCATCTGGTTGATTCGCGCCGTCGGATATCCGGGGTCGACGGGCAGGAACGCGGCGCCGGTCGCACTCACCGCCAGTACCGCGACCACCGATTCCACCGATCGCGGAATACCCAGGGCCACCAGGGTTTCCGGTCCGACACCGTGTCCGGTCAGCATCCGGGCGAGCCGGCTACTCCAGTGGTCGAGCATCTCGTAGGTGACCTCGGCGCCGGGGCCGGCCAGCGCCACCGCGTGCCGGTCGGCCCGGACCGCCGCGGCGAAGATCTCCGGCAGGGTGCGTAGCGCGCCGGCCTCCCGCCCGCGCATCGGAACCAGTGCGGACAATTCGGAGGGTTCGAGCAGTTCCAGCTCGCCCACGATGGCCGTCGGATCGGTGGCGATGGCCCCGAGCAGGCGCACCAGCCGGTCGGCGAGGCGCGTGGCGGAGGTTTCGTCGAACAGGTCCGCGCTGTAGTTGACCGATAGCGCGAGGCCGTCGGGTGCGCGGTCGGCGGTGCGGTGCTCGGTCAGGGTGAACTGCAGATCGAATTTGGCGATTCCGGGATCGATATCGATCGGTTCGATCCGCAGGTCCGGAAGCTCCAGCGCGGCAACGGGTTCGGTGTGCACCGAGAGCATCACCTGGAACAGCGGGTGGTGGGCGCCCGAGCGTACCGGATCGAGGGCCTCTACCAGCCGCTCGAAGGGCAGTTCGCTGTGGCCGAAGGCGTCCAGATCGGTCTCGCGCACGGATTTCAGCAGGGTATCGAATCGGTCGCCGTGCTGAACGCGGGTGCGCAGGACGAGGGTGTTGACGAACATCCCGATCATGGCGTCCAGTTCGGGCCGGCCACGACCGGATACCGCTGTCCCGACCGCGATATCACCGGAGCCGGTGATCCGGTGCAGCAGCACGGCCACCGCCGCGTGCAGTGTCATGAATACGGTCGCGCCGTTGCGGGAGGCGATGGCGGCCAACTCCTGATGGACGGCCGCGCCGACCCGCCGCTCGATCGTTCCGCCTCGATAGGTGGGTACGGGTGGGCGGGGTCGATCCGCCGGCAGCGCGAGCAGTTCGGGCATTCCGTCGAGCCGATCGCGCCAGTAATCGAGCCGGCGGCGCAGGAGCGAGTTCGGATCGCCGGAGTCCCCGAGCCGATCCCGTTGCCACAGTGTGTAATCGATGTACTGCGGCCGCTGATCGTCGGTGTCCGGCGGCTGTCCCGCCAGCACGGCCCGGTATTCGGCGGCCACCTGAGCCGACAGCGGGCCCAGCGACCATCCGTCCATCGCGATGTGGTGGACGACCAGCACCAGCAGGTGCTCGCGCGCGCCGATATCGAAGACCGCTGCCCGGATCGGTACCTCGTTCGCGATATCGAATCCGGGAGCGATGAACTCGGCTATCGCGGCACGGTGGGTCGCGGCGTCCACGGAGCGGATTTCGAGCGTGACCGCGGCGGATTCGGGATCGAGCACCACCTGGACCGGTTCACCGGCGGTCCGCGGATACACCGTCCGCAGCGTCTCGTGCGCGGCTTGGACGCGGCGCAGCGCCGCCCGCAGCGCCGCGTGGTCCAGCGGACCGCACAGTCGCAGGGTCAGCGGGATGTTGTAGGTGCCCGATCCGGGCTCGCCGAGCCGATCGAGCAACCACAGGCGCCGTTGCGGGTCGCTGAGCGGAATCCGCTCCGGCCGCTCCCGGCGCACCAGGGCGGGAGTTTCCGCGCATCCGCCGGCGACCCGGATCGCGAGCTCGGCCGCGGTCGGGGCCACGAACACCTCCCGCACGGGTACCCGCACTCCGGTGGCCGCCTCGATCCTTCCCGCCAATTGCGTTGCCAGCAGCGAGTTTCCGCCGAGTTCGAAGAAGCTCCGGTCGACGTCGGTGACCTCGACCCCGACCAGCTCGCCCATCGTTCCGGCGATCAGGCGCTCGGTATCGGTTCCCGGCTCCCGGCCTGCCCGCTCCTCGGCCAGTGGTCGCGGCGACGGCAATGCGGGGCGATCCAATTTGCCGGTCGGTGTGAGCGGGATGTCGTCGAGGAAGGCGAATGCCGACGGAATCATATGCCGGGGAAGGGTTTCCGACAGTCGTGCACACAGCCGCGCGGGCTCGGGCGGGTCACCGTCGGCCCGGATGAAGGCGACGAGCCGGTCCGACTCGCCGACCCGCCGCACCTCGGCGTGGGCGAATCCGACCGCGGGATCTGCGGTGAGCGCCGCCTCGACCTCGCCGAGTTCGATCCGAAATCCACGCAGTTTCACCTGGTTATCGCCGCGGCGGACATAACGAAGACCACCGTCGCGGGTCCAGCGCACCAGATCGCCGGTGCGGTACATCCGCGACCCGCACGGTCCGAACGGGTCGGCGACGAACCGGCCCGCGGTCAACGCCGGCCGGGCGTGATACGAGCGAGCCAGCCCGGGTCCGGCGAGATACAACTCGCCCGCGACACCGTCGGGAACCGGCCGCAACCAGTCGTCCAGGACCATCGCCCGCACCCCACGCAGGAAGGTCCCCACTTCGGCGGGCCGGCACACCGAAACCGGGGTCATCGATACGATCACGGTGGTTTCGGTCGGTCCGTAGACGTTGAACATGCGGCGTCCCGGCGACCAGCGGGCGATCAGTTCCGGCCCGAGGCTCTCCCCGCCGACCATCAGACCGCGCAGCGCTGGCAGCGGACGGCGAACGGGATCGATGGTGGCCAGCGCCGCCGGGGTGATGAATGTGTGGGTGATGCGCGTCCGGGTCATCAACTCGGCCAGTTCGTCTCCGCCGTACACATCCGGCGGCACGATCACCAGCGCGGCGCCGGACCCGAACGCCAGCAACAGATCCAGCACCGCCGCGTCGAAACTCGGGGACGAGAAGTGCATGGTCCGCGCACCGGGACCCACCTGCAGGCGGTCGCGGAATTCGGCGGCCAGATCCGCGAGCGAACCGTGCGTGGCCACGACTCCCTTGGGTGTCCCGGTGGACCCGGACGTGTAGATCAGATAGGCGATATCGGAGGTCCGGACGGGCCGCAGGCGCTGGGCATCGGTGATGGGACCGGCCGCCGCACCGGCGATTTCGCCGCGCCAGTCGGTAGCGTCGAGGACCAGCCATCCGATCCGGTCGGCGCCGGCCTCCCGCAGACCCGCCGCGGATTCGCTCAGCGTGATGCCCGTCGCGGCGCCCGAATCGGCGAGCATATGGGTGATCCGGTCCGGCGGATATCCGGGGTCGATGGGTACGAACGCGGCACCGGTCGCGGTCACGGCAAGGGCCGCGATCACCGAATACGCCGACCGCTCCAGACCTATCGCCACCTTGTCGCCGGATCCCAGGCCGCGTCCGATCAACACGCGGGCCAGCCGATTGACGCGCCGGTCGAGTTCGGCGTAGGTGAGCACGGTCTCGCCATCACACAGTGCGGGATGTCCGGGGTACGCGGCCGCGGTGGCGGCGAATATCTCGGCCAGGCTGCTCGCGGTCCCGGCGGCGGCGCCGAGCGCCGGGCAGCGACCGCGTTCGGTGTCGGTGCGGACGTCGATATCGCCCACCGCGATCGACGGTCGCGCACCGACCGCCGCCAGGATCCGCAGGAACCTGTCCGCGAGGGATTCGACGGTGTCGAGATCGAACAGTTCGGTGCTGTAGGCGAATTCGAGCTCGCCGCCGGTCAGATCACCGGCGCGCAACTCCAGATCGAATTTGGCGTGGCCGACCTCCAGCGGTGCCGCGGTGACCTCCAGACCGGGCAGGCGCGGCGGCGCGATATCCCGATCGTCGATGGTGAGCGCGACCTGGAACAGCGGATGCCGGACAGCGCCGCCGGGGTCGGCGCCCAGCGCCGCGACCACCCGATCGAATGGGACATCGGCGTGCGCGAGGGCGGCCAGCTCATCGTCCCGGTCGGCGTGCAGGAGTTCGGTGAACGAGCGCGACGGGTCGACATCCGACCGCAGCACAACGGTATTGACGAACATCCCCACCACGGCGTCCAATCGGCGATCGCCGCGCCCGCCGACGGGCGTCCCGATGGCGATATCGCGTACGCCCGTGACCGCGCGCAACAACACCGCCAGCGCCGAGTGCAGCACCATGAACGCGCTGACGCCCTCGCCGCGGGCCAGTTCAGCGAGGGCTTGTCGGACCGGCCCGGGGATCCGGCGGCCCGCGGTGGCCAGGGACTGATTCGGTTCGTCGGACCGGGGCCGGTCGTACGGCAAGGGCAGCTCCGGGGGCAGATCGGCGAGCCGGTGCCGCCAGTAGCCGAGCTGACGCCCGGCCGGACTGTCCGGATCGTTCTCATCGCCCAGATGAGCTCGCTGCCACAGCGCGAAATCGGTGTACCGCACCGGCAATGGCGGCGACTCGGGTACCTCGCCGACGCTGCGGGCCCGGTAGGCCTCGGCCAGATCGGCGGTCAGCGGGCCCAGCGACCACCCGTCCGCCGCGATATGGTGCAGCACCACCGCGAGCCGGTGGTACTGGGACGCGCTGCGCACCAACAGGATTCGCAGCGGAACGTCGGTGGTGAGATCGAATCCGGTGACCGCCGCATGCCGCAGCGCGGCCTCGGCTCGCCCCGGATCGGATTCGACGACCTCGACCGGCGGAACCGCCTCGTCGGCAGGCCGGATCAGCTGACGGCCACCCTCGCCGTCATCGGGGTGCACGGTGCGCAACACCTCGTGCCGCGCCACCACATCCCCGAAAGCGGCGCGGAGCGCGTCGATATCCAGATCACCACGAATATCGAGAACGACAGCGATGTTGTACGCACTCGATTCGGGCGCGACGCGATTGAGCAACCACACCCGCTGCTGCGCCGGAGCCAACGGCAGCCGCTCGGGCCGCGGACGCACCCGAACCAGCGGGGTGCGCGTACTCGCCGGAGTGCGCAGGAACTCCTCGCTGAGGGCGGCGACGGTCGGCGCCGCGAAGACCGCGCGCACCGGCAGATCCACCCCGTAACGCTCGTACAATGCCGCCACCAGGCGGGTGGCCAGCAGCGAGTTGCCGCCCAGATCGAAGAAACTGTCCTCGGCGCCCACGTCGGCGCCACCGAGGACCTCGGCGAACGCGGCCGCTACTCGCCGTTCGGCGTCCGTCGCGGGCGCGCGCGAGGCGCCGCTCGCGGCGAATACCGGTTCGGGCAGCGCCGCCCGGTCGATTTTGCCCGCCCGGGTGAGCGGAACACGGTCGAGAATGGTCACCGCGTCGGGCACCATATATCCGGGCAGCCCGCGGCGCAGCGCGGCACGCACCGCGGCGGGGTCGGGCGCGGGGTCGGCGGTGAGATAGGCGGCGAGCCGACGATGGCCGCCGGAATCGGTGTGCACCAGGGTAAATGCGGAACGCACACCCGGGAATTCCAGTAGCGCCCGGTCGATTTCGGCCAATTCGATCCGGAAGCCGCGCACCTTCACCTGATCGTCGGCACGGCCCAGGAACCGGAGCCCGCCGCGGCGATCGGCGACTACGAGGTCACCGGTCCGGTACATCCGTTCGCCCGGGCGGCCGTGCGGGTCGGCGACGAATCGGGTGGCGGTCTGCGCGGACCTGCCGTGATAGCCGCGCGCCAGGGCCCGGCCGCAGACGTAGAGCTCACCGGGGGTTCCGGGCGGCACCGGTCGCAACCGCGCGTCGAGAACCGATATCCCGCTACCTCGCACCGGGTCACCGAGCACAGCCGGCTGCCGCGGATGCAGGGGCTCGGAGATGGTGGCGGCCACCGTGGTCTCCGACGGCCCGTACATATTGTGCATCCGGTACCGGCCGGCCCACGCCGAGACCAACTCGGGTGGGCAGGCCTCACCGCCGACCATGACCGTCCGCAGATCGCCGGGTACGGCCGGGTCGACGGTGGCCAGGGCCGCGGGTGTGACGAAGGCATGGGTCACCCGTTCGTCGCGGAGCAACGCCGCGAGTTCGGCGCCGCCGTAGATATTCGTGGGCGCCACGACGATCGTCGCGCCGGCCCGGAACCCGAGCAGTAGTTCCAGGACCGAGGCATCGAAACTCGGTGCGGAGAAATGCAGTGTCCTGGAACCCTCGTTCACCTCGAACCGCTCACACTCCTCCGCCGCCAACGAGGACAGGCCGGTGTGGGTGACGGCCACGGCCTTCGGAGTTCCGGTGGAACCGGAGGTGTAGATGAGGTACGCGAGCTGGCCGGGATGCACCGGCGCGAGCCGGTCCCGGTCGCCGATCGGTCCGGACGACACCGCGGCACAACCCGTTTCGCACTCCTCAGAGTCCAGCACCAGCCAGGTCCGCACACCCGAGGCACGGGCCCGCCGATAATCCGTGGTGGTCACCGCGATCCGCGCACCGGAGTCGGTGAGCATATGCGTAATCCGATCCTCGGGATAGCCCGGATCGATCGGGACGTAGGCGGCGCCGGACTTGGCGACGGCCCACAGCGCGGTGATCGCGTCCGGTCCGCGCGGCAGCAGCAGCGCAACCACCGTTTCCGGCCCCGCACCCTGCCCGATCAGCAAGCGCGCCAACCGGTTCGACGACTCATCGAGCTCCCGGTAGGTGGTGTCGCGGCCGAGACAGCGCACCGCGACCCGATCGGGCCGGCGTGCCGCGGTCCGGGTGAACAGTTCAGCCAGCGTGATCGGGGGCTCGCCGGCGGCCGCGACCCGTGGCGCGAGGGCCGCGTGCTCGATCGGCGTCAGGATCGCGATATCGCCGACCGGGCGCGCCGGCCGGGCCAGCGCCTCGGCCAGGACGGTTCCGAAGCGCCCCGCGATCCCGGTCACGGTCTCGCGATCGAACACATCGGTCGCATAACCGATCTGGATATCCATCCGGCCGCGTTCGGGATCGTCGCGGATGGTGAACTGCAGGTCGAATTTGACCGCACCGCCGGCCACCGGAAGCACCTGCGCCCGCACTCCGGGCAGCGACAGTTCGGGCTCACCGGCCGTCTCATACGACAGCATCACCTGGAACAGCGGATGCCGCGCTCCGGAGCGTTCCGGGTTGACCACCTCGACCAGCCGCTCGAACGGAATGTCGGCGTGGGCGAAGGCATTCAGATCGGTTTCCCGGACGCTGTCGAGTATGTCGGCGAATCCGGCGGCGGGGTCGATCTCGGTCCGCAGCACCAGTGTGTTGACGAACATCCCGACCAACTCGTCCAGCATCGGATCGGTGCGCCCGGCGATCGGGGTGCCGATCGCGATATCGCCGGTGGCGCACAGCCGAGCCAGCAGTGTGGCCAGGGCGGCGTGGACCACCATGAACACGCTGGCACCGCGTTCGCCCGCGAGTTTCGCGGCGCCCGCCCGGATCCGGTCCGGCACCGGATACACGATCACCTCGCCGGCGCCGGTGCGCCGGGGCGGGCGCGGCCGGTCCAGTGGCAGATCGAGTTGGTCGGGTAGTCCGTCGAGAATCTGCCGCCAGTGCGATATCTGGCGGCTCAGCGCGCCGGCCGGGTCGGATTCGGTGCCGAGCAGATCACGCTGCCAGAGCGCGAAATCGGCGTATTGCAGGGGCAGCGGCGTCCATTGCGGTGCCCGCCCTTCGGTCCGCGCGGTGACGGCGGCGGTCAGATCGCGGACCAGGGGGCCCACCGACCAGCCGTCACAGCAGATGTGGTGCAGCACCAGCACCAGCACCTGGCTGCCGGCGCCACAGTCGATCAGCCGCGCCCGGAACGGGAATTGCGTGCGCAGATCGAACGGCAGTCGCGCCAATTCGGTGACGGCGGTGGTGATCTCGTCCTCACCCAGAGACACCAGCGTGAGGGCCGACGGCACCGCGTCCACCTCGTGCACGAGCTGATGCGGTCCCCGCGGCGAATCGGGGAAGGTGGTGCGCAGACTTTCGTGGCGGGACAGCACATCTCGCAGTCCGGCCCGCAGCGCCGCGGTGTCGAGTGGGCCGTCGAGCCGGACCGCCAGCGGCATATTGTAGGCGCCGGCCTGTTCGGTGAACCGGTTCAGGATCCACAGCCGTTCCTGCGGCGCGGACAGCGGGATCCGTTCGGGCCGCTGCGCCCGAACCGGGCCCGGGACGCCGGATTCGGTTGCGGTGCCGCGGAATCGGCTGGTCAAGTCCGCAACCGTCGGAGCCTCGAACAATTCCCGGATCGTCAGCGCCGTCCCCAGGGTGGTATTGATCCGCGCCACCGCCCGGGTGGCGGTCAGCGAGTTGCCGCCGAGGGCGAAGAAGCTGTCCTCGATCCCGATCTCGGCGACCCCGAGGAGTTCGGCGAAGATCGCCGCCACCGCGCGCTCGTCCGAAGTACGCGGGGGCACCGCCGCGGAGGCGGCGGGCCCGTCCGGAATCGGAAGTGCCGTGCGGTCGATCTTGCCGTTGCCGCTGAGCGGCAGTTCGTCGAGCACCGTCACGGTCGCCGGGACCATGTACGAGGGGAGTACGCTCACCAACCGCTGACGAATCACGTCCGGGTCGATCGCACCTGCGCCCACCACATACGCGGCGATCCGCTCGCCCGCTGAGCCCGGGTGCACGGTGCACACCGCCCGGACGACCGCCTCGTCGGCCAGCAACGCCGCCTCGATCTCGCCCAGTTCGATTCGTACACCGCGAACCTTGACCTGAAAGTCGGTGCGCCCCAGATATTCCAGTACACCGCCGCCGTTCTCGGAGCACCAGCGCGCCAGATCGCCGGTGCGGTACATGCGCGCGCCGGGGGTGAACGGATCGGCCACGAAACGTTGCGCCGTGAGCCCCGGCTGCCCCCGATATCCGCGAGCGAGCTGCACTCCGGACAGATACAACTCCCCCGTCACCCCGGGCGGCACCGGGCACAGCGACGAATCCAGCACATAGGTGCGGGTATTCCACACCGGTGCCCCGATCGGCACGGTTGCCGGGTCGGGCGGGCAGCGCCATGCCGTCACATCGACGGCGGCCTCGGTCGGACCGTACAGGTTGTGCAACTCCGGCTCCGGCAGCATCGCCCGGAACCGCCGGACGGTGGCGGCGGGCAGCGCTTCACCGCTGCAGAACACCCGCCGCAGCGAAACACAGTCGGCCACATCGGTGTCGGTCATGAAAACCGACAGCATCGAGGGGACGAAATGCGCGGTGGTGACGCCGCGGCCGCGGATCACCTCGGCCAGATATTCCGGGTCCCGGTGGCCGTCCGGCCGGACCACCACCAGACGTGCACCAACCTGCAACGGCCAGAACAATTCCCACACCGAGACGTCGAACGTGGTCGGAGTCTTGTGCAGCACCACATCGGTGTCTTCGAGTCGATATTCGTGCTGCATCCAGCGCAGCCGGTTGACGATCGCCGCGTGCGAGACGTTCACCCCCTTCGGTTCGCCGGTCGATCCCGAGGTGAACAGCAGATAGGCCGGATGATCCGGACGCAGCGGCGCGAGCCGGTCCGAATCGGTCACCGGCGCGCTGTCGAATCCGGCTAGCCCGGCCGAATCATCGACGGCGACAATGGTATTCGCGGGTGACTCCGGCGCCTCGGCGGTG
>JAFMQT010000111.1 GCA_017354515.1 Nocardia sp.
CGCATCGGATCGCCAAGCGCCTGCAGGCCGGTACCGTCTCGCTGAACTGCCAGCTGGTGTTCGATCACTCCCTGCCCTTCGGCGGTTACAAGCAGTCCGGCTGGGGTTACGAATCCGGTAAGGCCGGGTTGGAGGCCTACCTGCAGAGCAAGACCGTCTGGGCACAGATGTAGTCGGCACCTGTGTAGCCGGCTCCCGTTCCGCGGCCCCGGATGACCGATCATCCGGGGCCGGAATGCGTTACGCGCGGCCGGCCGGGTGCGAGAATCGGCATCCATGCCACTGAATTGGAAGCTCGTCGTCGACAGCGTCAACGCTCCCGCCCTCGCGGACTTCTGGGCCGCCGCCCTCGAATACGAGATCGAGGACCAGGGCGTCCTGATCGAACAGCTGCTCGACTCCGGGCGTCTGGACGAGTCGCAGGTGCTGGAACACAACGGCCGCAAGAACTTCCGAGGATTCGCCGCGATCCGCCACCCCGACGATCCGTTCGATGTGATGACCGGAATCGGGTGGGGACGCCGCATCCTGTTCCAGGATGTCCCCGAACCGAAAACGACCAAGAACCGCCTGCACATCGACCTCCACGGCGCCCCCGGCGGCCTGGAAGCCCTGGTGGCACGCCTGGAGGGACTCGGCGCCAGGCGAGTGGAGGAGATCGATCACGGCCCCGCCGGGCACTGGTGGGTGCTGCGCGACCCCGAGGGCAACGAATTCTGCGCCGCGTAAACACACCTTTCATCGCGCCCGGTGTCAGCTCGCCACCTCCGAGAGCCGCGTGCCGAGCGCTCTGAGCCCGGCCCGGATACGGGCCTTGGCGGTCGGCAACGGAATGCCGAGCAGATCGGCCACCTCGGGGTAGGTGTGGTCACCGTAGAAGGCGAGCAGGATCGCCTCGCGCTGGCGCGGCCGCAGACGCCGCACCTCCCCCGCGACCGATCGCTCATCCAGATGCTGAGTGACCTCGTCGAACACCACATCGCGCGCGGGCTGGAACTGCTCACGCCCGAAGGCCTGCTCGCGATCGGCCAGTGACTGTTCGGCTCGTACCTTGTCCACCGCACGCCGGTGGGCGACCATCATCAGCCATCCCATCGGGCTGGCGCGGTTACGGTCGTAATCCCCGGCCGCGGCCCAGACCTGCAGATAGACCTCCTGGCTGACCTCCTGCGCCAGCCCCGGACTGTGCAGGATCGAGGTCAGCCTGGCCAGCAGGCGGACGTGGGTCCGGCGGTAGAACGCGGCAAAGGAATCGGCATTACCGCTCGCGCTCTGTTTGATCAGTTCGGCCAGTTCGGCCGCGTCCGCGGCCGTCCCGCGCCGCGGATGACACTCGTCGATACCCATTGCATACCGTTCACATCAGCGGGATATGTTGTCGGCGACACCGGATCGCGGCGCCGCCAATAGCGTCCAAGAGCGTGAAAAGCTGGGCCCGGTACCGACGTTTCGGGCGACCGGGGACCTACTGCTGTGGGATCTACCCCAGCCTATAAGGTGTTAACATCAACCTTTCCCGTAACTCGTGGTTTCCCGCAGATCCGAATAGGGAACTCTTATGCGCCAAGGCCTATGAACAGCTATTTCTCCGCAGACATGCGCCCCGAGCCGAACGTAAGCCCCCTGGACATTTCGGACGCCGGGGAAATCCTGACACTGCAGCGCGCCGCGTATGTCACCGAAGCCCGGGCGCACAACGATCTCGGCCTTCCGCCGCTGCGTCAGACACTGCCGGAGTTGATCACCGAACTGCGGTCGCCGCACGTCCTGGCGCACGGCATTCGAGATGACTCGGCGCGGCTGGTCGCCGCGGTCCGCACGCACCTGGATTGCCCGGTAGCCCGGATCGGTCGCCTCACCGTCGCCCCCGACCGTCAGGGACGAGGACTCGGATCCCGGCTGCTGCGCACCCTCGAATCGGTTCTGCCGGCCGGTGTGCGTGAACTGCACCTGTTCACCGGAGAGCATTCGCTCCGCAATCTCGCCCTGTATGAGCGGCTCGGGTATCGGGAGTTCCGGCGTTCACCGGCCGGCGACTACGAACTGATCCATCTCCGAAAGCCGCTCCGGCGCACCTGAATCGGCGGCCGATTCATTCGGCTCTCTTCGAGTCCGCGGGCAGAACTCCGGTCCTGAGATAGCGGACCAGCGAGATGAGCCGCTCGACGGTCGCCTCGCCCGGATCGGCGAGCCGGCACTGCAGCAGTTCCCGTCCGGAGGCATGCACGATTCGGGCGGTGTACTCCGGATCCGGAAGCTTCGGGAACGCGCGAACCAACTCCCGTTCCAGAAAGCCGCGAACCTCCTCCTGATACCGAGCCAGCCGGTGGTGCAGTTCCGGCGGCGCTCCCTCCGGCGGAAACAGGAACAGGCGCCAGGTCGCCGGATGGGCGTCGATCGCGCGCAGCGCACCGGCGAACACATCGATGAACGGATCGGAACCAGCGGATTCGGCGGGCTGCGCGATCGCTTCCGCGAGTTGTGCGGGGGCCCTCTCCGATTCCCGGTCGATCAGTGCGACGAACAGTCCGGCGAGATCACCGAATTGCTGATAGAGCACAGGGCGGGTGACCCCCGCCGCCTCCGCGATCCGGTTCGGGGTGGCCGCGTGGAACCCCTCGGCGTCGACGATCGCGTGGGTGATGTCGAGGATCTGCTCGCGGCGGCTCTCCGCGCTCATCCTCCTGCGCACACTCGCACCCGTCGTCACCGTTGACATTCTAACTTACAACCTGTCATCGTAGTAACTAACACATTGAAAGTTGAGAGGTGCTCCGATGACACTCCACTACCCCGAACTCGCCGCGCGAGCCCGCAGCCAGCGCGAGCTCGAGCCAGACCTGTACGGGGAGATCAATTTCGAGGAGAGCCCCTACCGGTTCACCACGGATCCCGACGTCAAATCCTCACTGCCGGGATGGGTCGGCGAGCGCGAGCCGCTGCTGGCCGACGAACGGATCATGGAGCTGATGCGGACCGCGACAATGCTCGGGGATACGGTCGCCGATCCGTACGCCGCGCTGGTCAACCGGTACGGCGTCCCCGGGCTGATCGGCATGTTGCGCCAAGCGTGCGCGTCGGGAGTGGACTCGGTCCCCGGTGCCCCGCAGGAGTTGCGCGCGTTCATCGCCTCGATGGAGGCCACCCCGGACTGGGTGGATATGGACCTGGTCGAGAAGGGTGCGCGGTATATGCGGCCGGAAGCTGCCTTCCTGTCCCCGTTCGTCATTCGCGGCGCGTTCCTGGCGACGTTCCTCAATACCTACGCCGCGCTGCCGATGGCTCTGACCGGTGCGCTGTCCGGCCGGCGAGCCGCCCGGCGGGTCAACGAGACGGCCAGCTTCTTCACTGTGACAACGCTGCCGGGTGCGCTGGAAAGGCATGGCGAGGGCTTCGAGGCGGCCGCCATGGTGCGGCTGATGCATTCGATGGTTCGCGTGAATGCCCTTGCCCGCCAATCGAACTGGGATGCTGAGGTATTCGGCGTACCGGTGCCGCAGGTCGATCAGATGCCCGCCGGAATGATCAATATGTACATCGCCGCCATGCTGGCCAAGGCCCGCGGCCGCAGCGAATTCAACACCGTCGAGCGGGCGATGCTCGAATGCACCCGCTACCGCTGTTTCCTGCTCGGCCTGCCGGAGGAACTGCTGCCGACGACTATGGACGGCATCATCGAGGTCTTCCACGCCCGCGCCGCGGTGCTGCGCGACGATTTCGACGATTCGACCTGTGGCGAGCTGGTCCGGTCGACGATGGCTGCCTACCTGCGCCCGGAGAGCACCCGATTCGACCGCATCGCCGATTCCATCGAACGCAGCTGGAGCCGGATGTTCTTCCTCGCCTTCTGCGGCGGGAACCGTAAGGCCGCCGCGAAGATGAGCGTGCGGATCGGCCCCACCGACGCGGCCAAGGTCGCCGCGACGGCGCCGTTCGTCATCGGACGGCTGGTGCTGGTCAGCTCGCTGTCGCAGTGGCGGCCATTGCGCCGCGTGCTCGACGATTACACCATCAAGGTGGTCCGACGGCGCCTGGTCACCTACGGCAACCCGGAATACACCACCGATGCCCGGCACTATCCCACGGACCGGGCGGTAACCAGCCACTGATCCCGCCGCGAACCGGCCGGCCGCGAGACGATCTCACTCTCCGGCCCGTTCGCGAGAGGGCGTCAGCCGACGGCGGCGGGCCGCTCGCGCAGATGCTTGGGCTCCCAGCCGGGCGGGGCGAAGATGTAGCCGAGTTTGTCGCTCCACCGCGCACCCCGCACATCGCGAATGATGTTGACGTACTCGCCGTATTGCAGCTTCAGCAGGTTGTATGTGCCGACCGGCTTGGTGAGACCGTATGTGGGCCGGTGCGTTTCGGGTTCGAAGGTGCCGAAGATCCGGTCCCAGACGATCAGGATGCCGGCGTAGTTCTTGTCCAGATACTCCGGGTCGCTGCCGTGGTGCACGCGGTGATGCGAGGGGGTGTTGAAGATGAATTCCACCGGGCGCCAGAGCTTTCCGACGGTTTCGGTATGCACGAAGAACTGGTAGATCAGGTTGCACATGAAGGCGATGTAGATCGTCCACGGCTGGAAACCCAGCAGCGGCAGCGGCGCCCAGAAGAAAGCCTCCGACCACGGGTTCCACTTCTGGCGCAACGCCGTCGCGAAGTTGTAGTACTCACTCGAGTGGTGCGCCTGATGTGCCGCCCACCCGATCCGGACGCGATGGGAGAAGCGGTGGTTGCCGTAGTAGGCCAGATCCACGACCACCATCAGCAGCAGCCAGCTCCACCAGGTGCCACTGGGAATATGCCAGGGCGCGAGATAGGTCCACAGGAATACGAACAGCACCAGGGTCGCGGCCTTGAGCACCATGGTGGACACGATGGAACCGAGTCCCATGCTCACGCTCGTGCGGGCGTCGCGGGCCATATAGCCGGTCCGGACCTCGGGGTCGTGGTCGCGCAGCGACACCGCTTCCAGGGCGAGACACAGCAGAAAGACTGGCACCGCGTACAGCAGTGGGGTATTCATCTGATGCCAGATCTGCGAGAGCATCGCACCTCCTCGAATTGACTACATAGTAAGTTACCAACCAGTCAATTCCTTGGCAAGTGGGTGCCTCAATCTTAGGTCAGGGCCGCGAAAATCCGGCCGCTGCGCGCGATCATGGCCTCCGCGGTCTCGTCCGGATTATCGAGCCACCAGTCCACCAGTGCGGCGACCAATCCGGTCCAGACCGCGGTCAACGCGGACAGGTCCCGCGAATCGGTCAGTCCGTGCCCGGTGAGGAATGCGGCCACCCCGCGGTCGGCCTGTTCGGCCAGGCGCGCTCGCGCGGCCGTCGCCGCCTCGGCCGCGGGCCCGTCATCGGGATGGGATTGGTCGTAGACGACCCGCCAGTCGTAGGGGCGCGGCTCCAGGACCGTGAAGATGGCCGCCAGGGTCCGTTCGGCCATTTCCAGCGATGCGGTTCCCGCGAGCGCTTCGTCGATCGCGTCGCCCAGCACCGTCGCGGCGCGCTCCACACACGCGACGTACAGGCCGTCCTTGGAGCCGAAGTAGCTGTACACCAACGGTTTCGAGACCCCCGCTCCGGTCGCGACGGTGGCCGGCGACAGACCCGCGTAGCCGACGCGGGCGATCTCGGCGGCCGCGACGTCGAGGATCTGGGCCTCCCGTTCGGCGCGCGGAACACCCTTGGTGCCGGTCGCAGGCACGCGCTTACCCGCTCCCCCGGCAATGTCGACATCGGATCGCACCCACGAAAGTTACCATCCGGTCAATTCAATCGGGCCGACCCTCACGGCGAATTCGATTGGTCTCGCGCAGACCGCGCATACTTTCGGCCAGTTCACCGGCCCGGTCCTGACCGAGCGGTTCGAGCACGATCCGCCGCAGCACCGCCGCACAGGTACGCCGCGCCCGGGTGGCGGTGGCGAGCCCGTTCTCGGTCAGGGTGGCGAATACGACCCGGCGATCGGTCGCACAGGGCTCGCGCCGGATCAGATCGGCCTTGACCATCCGATCGGCCACCTTGGTGAACCCGCCGCTCGACAGTGCCGCCTCGGCGGCCAGTTTGGTCATCGGCTGCCGGTGATCCGGAGAGCGCAGCAGGCGGACGAGGATGTCGAATTGCGCCGGCGCCAAGCCGTGCCGGTCGAAGATCTCACCCATCAACCGGTCCTGGGTCGCGGCATACCCTTCGATCACCAGACCCCACCAGGTGACCATCTCGTCGTCATCGGTGGTCGGATCGACTTGCACAGTACCCATCAACGCTCCCTGCCGGATCCCGCTTCGGAATCAGTTTAAATGGACCTTTCCTCACAACTTGATATCTCTCCGGACAATATCTTGCGAAGAAGATACTTGCGGAGTTAGGTTTCGGGACATGGCACGCCGTGCGCAGGACCGGCCCGGCAGGATTTTCCAGGAGAACGCCATGGCAGCAACCGATCTCGATATCGACGCCCTGACGCGGCAGCGCCAGCGCATCCGCGCCCGATACCTGCGCAGTTCCACCCCACCGAGCCGCGCTCGCGGAATCCATCATGCCGCGCTCATCAGCTCCGATGTTCGGCGAACCGTGGAGTTCTACCAGGATCTGCTGGAATTCCCACTCACCGAGATGTTCGAGAATCGGGATCTGCCCGGCTCCACCCACTTCTTCTTCGACGTCGGTAACGGCAATCAGCTCGCCTACTTCGACCTGCCCGGCGTGCCGGTCGGCGAATACGCCGAAGTGCTCGGCGGCAAACACCACATCGCCCTGTCGGTGACGCCGCAGAACTGGGACTACCTGCGCGCCAAGCTCGATGACGCGGGAATCGCCTACGATATCCGCTCCGGTGTCTCGATCTACTTCCACGGGCCCGACGGTGAACGCCTCGAACTGATCTCCGATCCCCTCGGCGAACTATACGGAACCACCATCCTGCACTGATCTGCGATGTCGCGCCCGGCTCAGGCGAAGTCCTCGGCGGTGATACCGCCCGGGTGTTCGGGCGGCCACTGCACCAACTCGATGCGGTAGCCATCAGGGTCGGTGAGCCACGATGTCTTCGGGCCATCGGATCCGCCGGGATACTGGGCAGGCCCCGGTTTCAGGCCGGCGGCGGTCAACCGACCCAGGGTGGCGGCAAGGTCGTCCACCTG
Source organism: Nocardia sp. (assembly GCA_017354515.1). GTDB lineage: Bacteria > Actinomycetota > Actinomycetes > Mycobacteriales > Mycobacteriaceae > Nocardia. The sequence goes on from JAFMQT010000111.1 coordinate 7,151, forward strand.
GATTGCGAGGTGGTCGAATCCGCTGCCCACGTCGACGGATCCACCGGCGGGGCGGTGGACCAGTTCGAGCGAGGCCGCCGCTTCACCGGGGAACGCCAGGATCACCAGCCGACTCCCGTCGCCGGGCTCGGCCCTTCCGAGCTGCGCGTAGCCCAGGGCGGTGTAGAAAGCCAGCGAGCGGTCCAGATCGTTGACGCGGTAGGAGACGAACAGTGTCTTCACGCGGCAGTTCCCTCGTATGTTTATCCGCGGCGTCCGCGCAGGTAGTCGGAGACCACGGCGGCACCCAGGCCGTCGAGGTCGGGGGCGATGACCTTGCCGCCGCTGCGGCGGGCCATCAGGTCGACGAAGGCCGCCAGGCGGGGGTTTTCCCCCAGAATGAACACCGACACCGAGGCACCGAGTTTGGCCAGCGTGTCGACCTGCGCCAATGTTGTTGCCAGCGTGCGGGTTCCGGGGGGCCACTGGAAGTAGGAGGTGCCATCGGATTCGAGATGGGCGGTCGGTTCGCCATCGGTGACCACCAGGACCACCGGGACGGCGTCGGGGTGGCGGTGCAGGTGGCGGGCCGCGAGCAGCAGCGCGTGGTGCAGGTTGGTGCCCTGTTCCCAGACCGCGTCCAGGGCGGTGAGTTCGCCGATGTCGACGGTGGTGGCATGCCGGCCGAAGGTGATGACTTCCAATGCGTCGCTGCGGAATCGGGTGCTGATCAGCTGATGCAGGGCCAAGGCGGTGCGCTTCATCGGCAGCCAGCGACCGTCCTGCACCATCGACCACGAGGTGTCCACGCATAGCGCCACGGCGGCGCGCGAACGCTGTTCGGTTTCGGCGATCTCGACGTCGGCCACCGACAGTGATACGTGGCGGCTGCCCACCGAGGCCGAGCGCAGCACCGCGTTACGCACCGTCCGGGACACATCCCAGGGTTCGGTGTCGCCGAAGGCCCAAGGCCTGCTCGATCCGGTCGGCTCCCCCGCCGAACCCGCCCGTACCGACTCCCGCTGCCCGCGCTGGGCACGCAACTGACCGACGACATCGCGCAGTGCGACCTCACCGAGCCGGCGTAAAGCCTTGGGGGTCAGGCGAAGTGAACCATCCGGAGTGCGTTCGAACAGGCCTTGGCGGCGCAGTTCGCGTTCCAGTTCGGCCAACCGGCCCGCGTCCACGCTCGCGTCCGTACCGAGCTGGCGCGACAGGGCGTCCAGGTCGATGTCCTCGAGCCGCGCGCCCGGATAGGACTGGGCGAGTTGTTCTGCCAGAGCGTCCAATTCGGCGAGATCCTGCATCGCCTGGGCACCCTCACCGAGACCGAGCGGATCCTGGCCCCGGAAGCGCTGTCCGGATTCCCAGTCCTCACCGGGGCGCAGGGACCGCAGATTGGCGTCGAGGGCGGCAATCTGTTCGGCGATACGGGGATCGCCGAACGCCTGACCTATCAGTTCGCCCAGTTCGGCCTGCTGTTCGGCGCTCAGCGAATTCATCATCCGCTGGGCCGCGGCGGCGCGAGCAGCCAGCGAATCGATCAATTCCTCGGTGTTGGCGGGGTTTTCGGGAAAGAATTCACCGTGTTCGGCCATGAAGTCGGCGAACTGCCGCTCGGTGTCCTCACCTCGGGCGTGGGCGGCGAGCAGATCGTTGAGGTCGGCCATCATGCGCCGCACCCGATCGACATCCTCGGGGGTGGCGTTCTCGAGGGCCTGCTTCATCCCCTGAAAACGGGAGTCGAGCACTTCGCGGCCCAGCAGGTCACGAATGCGTCGGTAATTCTCGCGGCCGGTCTCCGAACGCCAGGAATACTCCGACAGCTCCCTGACCGCCGCGGCCGTGCTCGACGGCAGGGCATCCAGTTGCATCTCCGCGAAACGGGCATCGTCGGAGGGATCCGGAAACAGCGCTCCGCGTTCGGCTTCCAACGCCTCATCGAGGAGTTCGCGAACCTGCCGCAGGGTGCCGTCGAGGCGGTTTCCGCGGGTGAGCTGCTGGCGGCGCTGCCACACCCGCCGGGTCAGCTCGTCCAGTCCGGCGCTCTCGCGGGTGCCCCGGCGCAGCAACTCCTCCAGCGCGGTGCGCGGGGAACTGCCCTCCATCACGTCCCGGCCTATCTGGTCCAGCGCCTCACGCAGGTCCAGCGGTGGCGCCAGCGGATCTGGCCCGTCGTGATACGGGCCGTAGCGGTAGTTGTCGGGGGAGGTCATCTCGCACACCAGAATTCGCCGGGTCACGAACCGTAGGTGGCGGTGACGTCGTCGGAGTCCTTGGCGATCTGACGCGCCAGATACAGTGCCTCCAGGGCGAATTCGACGGCGGCGGCGATCCGGGCCGGTGAATCCGCCGGACTCGACCCGAGCCGCTCGGCCACCTCGCCCAGTACCGGCAGTTCCGGCAGCGCCGACAGCACCTTGGCGCCGGGCACGCGCTCGCCCGTGGTCACCGGATGTCCGTCGGCCACAGCCTCGGCCAGCGGGCGCAGATCCACCCCGGCCAGTCGCATGCGAGCGGTATCGGCGAAGGCCCGCCGCAGCAGGTGGGTGAGGTGTTCGGTTTCGCGCCCCTCCTCGCCGGATTCGAATTCGATCTTGCCACGCAGTACCGCCGGCACCGATTCCAGATCCACCGGCCGCGCCACCGCGGGATCCTCCCCGGTCAGCGCGCCGCGCCGCAATGCCGCCGCGGCGACGGTCTCGGCCGCGGCGACCGCGAATCGCGCCGAGACCCCGGAGCGCTGATCCACGGCGGTCGATTCGCGCAGCTGGCGTACGAACCGGGCCAGCACCTCCACCAGGGGATCGCCGACCTCGGCGACCAGATCGGCCTCCTGCCGCACCAGCGCGGTCTCCGCCTCGACCGCCAGCGGGTAGTGGGTGCGGATCTCGGCGCCGAAGCGATCCTTCAGCGGGGTGATGATGCGGCCACGGTTGGTGTAGTCCTCCGGGTTGGCGGTAGCGACGAGCAGCACGTCCAAGGGCAGGCGCAGCGTGTAGCCGCGGACCTGAATATCGCGCTCCTCCATCACATTCAGCAGCGCGACCTGAATCCGCTCGGCCAGATCGGGGAGCTCGTTCACGGCCACGATGCCGCGGTGCGCGCGCGGTACCAGGCCGAAGTGGATGGTTTCCGGATCGCCGAGGCTGCGGCCCTCGGCCACCTTCACCGGGTCCACATCGCCGATCAGGTCACCGACCGAGGTGTCGGGGGTGGCGAGTTTCTCGGAGTAGCGCTCATCGCGATGGCGCCAGGCCACCGGCAGGTCGTCGCCGAGTTCGGCGGCCAGCCGACGACCGGCGGGGCTGATCGGTTCGAGGGGGTGTTCGCCCAGTTCCAGACCGTCGATGACCGGCGTCCACTCGTCCAGCAGCCCGATCAGTGTGCGCACCAGGCGGGTCTTGCCCTGACCGCGTTCACCGAGCAGTACCACGTCGTGGCCCGCCAGCAGCGCCCGTTCGAGTTGCGGCAGCACCGTACGGCCGAAACCGACGATGCCCGGCCACGGGTCGGTGCCCGAACGCAGTGCGGCCAGCAGATTCTCGCGGATCTCGGCCTTGACTCCGCGCGGCCGATAACCGGCGGCGCGCAATTGCCCCGCCGTGGCGGGCAGATGCTGAGGAACGCTCACCCCAGCGACGCTACGACGATTCCGGCCCGCCGACAACGTCGAATTCCGTCCCCGGGACGAACGCCGTCATCAG
>JAFMQT010000414.1 GCA_017354515.1 Nocardia sp.
ATTCCGGCATCAGAGTCTCCTGGGTTCGTGGGCCGGCCGTACGGCTGTCGGCAGCGGAAAACGACTATTGAGACGCCGACCAGGGCCACTGCGACAGCCGTTGGTGTCGCAGTGAGTGGCCGTCCTCGCCGGGGCGTAGATCGAGGACGAGCAGTGTGATGGCGATGGCGAAGACGCCATCGCTGAAAGCCTCGGGTCGCCCGGTTGTCACGGTCTGCTCGCATTCTGTGATCTGATCGGTCAGTCGTACGCGGTGGCGCGGGAGATGTTCTCCCACTGGGTGATCTGGGTCGCGAGCCGGTCGTGGTGGGCGCGGATCGCGTCGACCGCGTCGGCCCCCAGCGGCAGGTGCAGCGGGGTGTCGTCGGAGTCGAGGGCGGTGAGTATGGCGGTCGCGGCCTTGGCGGGGTCACCGGCTTGTTCGCCATCGCCGGTGCGCACCATATCGCGGGTCGGGCCCACGGTGTCGGCGTACGCGTCGTTGGGTTCGCTGAGGTAGGCGGCATTCTTGCCGAACAGATTGGTGCGAAATGCGCCGGGTTCGACGACGAGGACCTTGACGCCGAAGGGGGCGACCTCGTCGGCGAGCGCCTCGGATAGGCCTTCCAGCGCGAATTTGGTTGCGCTGTAGGCGGAGAACCCGGCGAACGACATTTGCCCTCCCATACTGCTGAACTGGACGATCGCACCACCGCGCTGCCGGCGCATATGGGCGACGGTGGCCTTGGTGAGCGCGGCCGGTCCGAAGAAGTGCAGCTCGAACAGGCGGCGTAGCTCGTCTTCGGTGGTCTCCTCGACGGCGCCGACCTGGGTGCGCCCGGCGCCGTTGACGAGGACGTCGATGCGGCCGTACCGCGCCACCACATCCTCGACCGCGGCCGCCGCGGCCGCGGTATTCGTGACATCGAGACGGCACGGCTGCAGCCGGCCTGGATGATCGGCGGACAGTGCGTCCAGTGTGTCGGTGCGGCGGGCGGCGGCGACGACGGTATCGCCGCGTGCGAGGGCGGCCTTGCTGAGTTCGAGGCCGAAGCCGCTGGTAGCGCCGGTGATGAGCCAGACGCGTCCGGTCGCGCTGGTATTCGGGTTCGCTGTCATGGCTTCATCGTGTACCGGAAGCGGCTCGCCCGTGCCGTTATCGCGATCAGTTCAGCGCGTACTTCACCGTGACGGCGAATGTGGTTGTCTGCTGGCCCGGTTCGGTCGGGACGGGGGCGACGGCGCGGCCATTCATCGCCGGCGACTTTTCTGCGCCCTGCTGACCGGAGGTGGTCTCGGTGACGGCCAGCACCTTGCCGAGACGGTCGCCGGCCAGTTTCGCGTACTGGTCGGCGCGGGAGCGGGCGTCATTGAAGGCGGCTTCGCGGGCCTTGTTCAACAGTGCGGTGTCGTCGTCGATCGAGAACGACACGCCGGAGATGCGGGTGTTGTCGCCACCGGCGTTCGCCGCCGCCGCGAGGATCACCGAGGCCTTGGAGGTATCGCGGATGGTGATCCGCAGCGAATTGGTCGCCTCGTAGCCGGAGATCTGGCCGGCTCCGCCGGGGGCGGGGGAGGTGTATCGCGGCTCGAGGCTGACCTGCTGGGTCTGGATATCTTTGCGTTCCACACCGGCGCTACTCACCGCGTCGGTCACGGCCTTGACCTTGCCGCTGGTCTCGTTGAGCGCACCCGACACATCCGCACCCTGTACCTGCACGCCGATCGTGGCCTGGAGAGTATCCGGTGTGCCGGTCACCTTGCCGTTGCCGATTACGGTCACACTGCGCGGTCCCGAGTCGCCGGAATCGCTGCCGCAGGCAACGGCGCCGGTCGCCACCAGTGTGGCGGCCGCCAGCCCGCACACCACCCGTCGAACGTGCTGCCTGGTCATGGAGCGTCCTCCTCGATCCGCAGAAACAATTCCACTGCCGAGCAATCACCGACAACCCACGTGTGTCGCAGTGTACGGCCATCACCGTCGCCACTGGCCGAACCGGGCAGTGCGATCCGGTTCGCTCATGACCCGCCTGTGACCACCCGGTTTCAACACCTTTGCGTCACAGTGCGTTCGACGACTGTCTCGGTGTGGCGCCCGTTGGTAGAGTCGAGCGGTCCGGAACGCTCGCGGCGATGAAGGAGAATGGCGATGGCTGAGGTCCTGATCGCCGAGATCCGGTCGGACGGCCACCCGCGCCCCGGCCAGAAGGATCGATCGAGCGCGAATTTCGCACTGGGGGATATACCGGATCAGGCGCGGGAATTGCGCTGGCGGACAGATCCGGATTCCGCGACCATCAGATTCAGCGTGATGGCCGATATCCGGGCGAACTACGACCATCCCGTCCTGTCGAATGTGGCGTCCGGATCTCGCACGCCGATCCCGCGTGAACGGGGCTCGCTGACCCGCCGCGGATTCTATATCGCCGATCCCTCGGGTGCGGGAGACAGCGGATTCATTGTGAAGGTCTACGCACTGCTTCCCTGAAAGGGTGCGTGAACAGCCGCATTTCGCGAGACGGACCCGCCGGTGGACGGCGGTTCGCTACTGTCGTCGCAGCGGTTCTGACGGGCACGACGAGGAGGTCGCAGTGGGCACCTACACCGATGAGTACCGGCGGAGCATGACCGATCCGGAAGGGTTCTGGGCCGAACAGGCCGCCGCGATCGATTGGGTGCACCCGCCGCAGCGCATCCTGGACGATTCACGCGCCCCGCTGTATTCGTGGTATCCCGACGCTGAGCTGAACACCTGCGTCAACGCCGTGGACCGGCATGTCGACGCCGGTCGAGGGGACCAGGTCGCGATCATCCACGATTCGGCGATCACCGGGGAGGTACACAAGCTCACCTACGCGCAGTTGCGTGATCGCGTCGCGCGTTTCGCCGGCGCGCTCGCCGATCTCGGGGTCACCAAGGGTGACCGCGTCGTGCTGTATCTGCCGATGATCAGTGAAGCCATCATCGCGATGCTCGCCTGCGCGCGCCTCGGCGCGGTGCATTCGGTGGTGTTCGGCGGTTTCGCGGCACCCGAACTCGCGGCCCGCCTCGACGACGCCCGGCCCAAGGTGATCGTGACCGCGTCCTGCGGTTTGGAGGGCGCGAAGGTACTGCCCTATCTGCCGATCGTGCACGCCGCCATCGATCAGGCGGCCCAGCCACCGGACAAGGTCGTGGTACTGCAGCGCCCGCAGCTGCATGCCGATCTGGGTGAGCTGGACGCCGACTGGGAACAGGCCGTCGCTCAGGCCGCACCCGCCGACCCGGTGCCGGTGAAGGCGACCGATCCGCTGTATGTGCTGTACACGTCCGGAACGACGGGCAAGCCCAAGGGCGTGGTGCGCGATAACGGCGGACACGCTGTGGCCCTGGCGTATTCGATGCGGGCGGTCTACGACGTGCGTCCGGGCGAGGTCTGGTGGACAGCCTCCGACGTGGGCTGGGTCGTCGGGCACTCCTATATCGTCTACGCGCCGTTGCTGATCGGCGCCACCACCGTCGTCTACGAGGGGAAGCCGGTCGGCACCCCGGACGCGGGCGCCTTCTGGCGGGTGATCGAGCGGCACGGTGTGGTCGCGCTGTTCACCGCGCCCACCGCGCTGCGGGCTATCCGGAAGGAGGATCCGGAGGCGGAATGGCTCGGGCGCAGCGATACTTCCACGCTTCGGACCCTGTTCATGGCGGGGGAGCGACTCGACCCGGACACCTACGAGTGGGCCTCGTCGAAATTGGGTGTACCGGTGATCGACCACTGGTGGCAGACCGAGACCGGGTGGGCGATCGCGGCGAATCTCCGTGGGCTGGAACCGATGCCGGTCAAACCCGGCTCGGCGACGGTACCCGTCCCCGGATACGGCGTGCGCGTGGTCGACGACCAGGGCGCGGAGGTACCCGCGAATTCCGAAGGTGCCGTGGTGATCTCACTGCCCATGCCACCCGGGACACTGCCGACACTGTGGGGTGACGATCAGCGGTTCATCGATTCGTACCTACAGGCGTTTCCGGGCAACTACCTCACCGGCGACGGCGGATATCTGGACGAGGACGGCTACTTGTTCGTGATGGGCCGCACCGACGACGTGATCAACGTTGCCGGACACCGGCTTTCGACCGGGTCGATGGAGGCGGTGATCGCCGCGCATCCGGCGGTCGCCGAATGCGCCGTGATCGGCGTAACCGATGGGCTCAAGGGCCAGATCCCGCGGGCACTGGTGGTGCTGAAGGCCGGTGCCCAGATCGAGGAGGGTACGCTGCGCGCCGAGGTCGTCGCCCTGGTGCGCGATGCGATCGGCGCGGTGGCCGCATTGCGTGAGGTGGTCGTGGTCGCTGGTCTGCCGAAGACCCGCTCGGGGAAAATTCTGCGGCGCTCCATGCGGGCGCTGGCCGAGGGGCGCGACGAAGCGCCGCCGTCGACCATCGAGGACCCCGCCGTACTGGACTCTTTGCGGGAC
>JAFMQT010000415.1 GCA_017354515.1 Nocardia sp.
ATCTCGAATTGGGAGCCGATCGCGGTGCACACCTTCGATCCGCAGCCGGCGGTGCGGGCGCTGCGCGCGGCCCTGCCCGATCTGGTGATGTCGGTGGAGAAGGTCGGGGTCGGCACCTGGGCCACCGGCTTCTATCCGGGCAGCTTCCGGCTCGGCGAATTCCGGTTCGTCGACCAGGACGAACTGGGTCTCGAGCCGACCCCCCGCCTGACCGGCTGGTGGCCGAGCGGCAGTCTGGAGCAGATGACCGAGGTGGTTCGCGAACTCGAGCTGCCCGGAGCCGGCTGGGTGCACGGTGAGGACGAACCGTGGCTGGTGGTATCCAAACGCGGGGTCTCCAAAGGATGGGCGCTGGAGCGGCTGCGTCAGGCCCTCGATGTTCCCGGCCACGCCACCCTGGCCATCGGTGACGGCTACAACGATATCGAAATGCTCAGCTGGGCAGGGTATTCGGTCGCGATGGGCAATGCCGTTCCACCGGTGCGCGAGATAGCCAACGAGGTGACGGCCTCCATCGACGAGGACGGGGTGGCCCTGATCCTGGAACGCTGGTTCGGATAGCCGCCCGCATCGGCTCGCGGCAGCTCAGGCCGACCGTTCCAGCGGTAGATCCCCGGCCGTATCGTAGCGGTCGAGGATGACCTCGCTCAGCAGTGGATGCGGGCCGATCGTCGGCGCCTGCGGGAGGTCGGGGGCGTCCGCGATCAGTCGGTCGGTGAGCCGTCCCGGGGCGAGGAACCAGGGGGCCACCAGGACGCGGTGCGCGCCGCGCCGGCGCAGTTCGGCGGTGGCCGCGGCCAGGGTGGGGGCGGTGGTCGCGTAGCAGATCTCGGACTGCCAGGCCGTTCCGCGCACGAGTGCCGAGGCCACCCGGGCGGTGACCCGGTTCGCCGGCGAGGACGAGGATCCGACCGCCGCGACCGCGATCCCCACCCGGTTGTCGCCCGGATCGGCGCCGCTGTCGAGCACCCGTTCGCGCAGCGCAGCGACCAGGCGATCATCGGTGCCCAGCACGTCGGCCTGGGTCAGCCGCAGCAACGGATGGCGGGTGCGGGCCGCCGCGAGGATTCCGGGCAGATCCACCCGGGCGTGAAACGCGCTGCCCAGCAGGAGCGGAACCACCACCGCACGGGTATATCCCTGGGCGGCGACGGCATCGATGACCTGGTCGACCGACGGTGTGTTCAGGTCCAGAAAGGCCAGTCGCACATCCAGATCCGGCCGACCTCGAGCGATATCGGCGACCACCGCCGATATGGTGGCCGCCGACCGCGGATCACGGCTGCCGTGCGCGACCGCGATCATCGCCGGTGCCGGGGAAGCCGCTGCGGCCGAGTTCATCTCAGGTGCCGACCTCGACAGCGGTCAGGACGTCCCCAACCAGACCGGCCGCCAGGGTGTTACCGCCGGACGGATCGATCAGCAGGAAGCTGCCGGTGTGCCGGTTGACCCGGTAGTCGTCGGCCGTGATCGGCTCGGCAACCCGGATCGAGATCCGGCCGATATCGTTGAGCGACAACGATTCCGGGCCCGGGTCCGCGCTCAGGTTCTGCTCGTCGAAGCGTTCGATCAGCGCGCCCACGATGGCCTGGGTGGTGCGGGTGCTGTGTTTGAGCAGCAGTCGCGCGCCGGGACGCAGCGGCTTGTCGCCCAGCCAGCACACGGTGGCGTCGAAGGAGTCGATCGGCTCGGGAGCGTTCTCCGCGGCGACGATGATGTCGCCCCGGGAGACATCGACATCGTCGGCCAGCAGCAGCGTGACACTGCGACCGGGCTGTGCCGACGGCAGTTCACCGTCCGCGGTGTCGATCCGCTCGACCGTGGTCCGGATTCCCGAGGGCAGCACCACGACCTCGTCACCCGTGTGTACTACGCCCGCGGCGACCTGACCGGCGTAACCGCGGTAGTCCGGGTAGTCGGCGGTCCGGGGCCGGATCACGTACTGCACCGGGAACCGCAGCCCGACCTGATGGCGGCCGGTGCTGTCGGCGTCCACCGGCACCGATTCCAGATATTCGATGAGTGAGGGCCCGGTGTAATACGGGGTGTTCTCCGAACGCGAGGCGACATTGTCACCGTGCAGCGCCGACACCGGGATCTCGATGACATCCTCGGCCGCCCAGCCCAATTTCGCGGTCAGCTCGTTGAATTCGGCGACGATCTCCTTGAAGACCGTCTCCTGGTTGTCCACCAGATCGATCTTGTTGACCGCGAGCACCAGCTTCGGCACACCCAGCAGCGCCATCACCGCGGCGTGCCGGCGGGTCTGCTCGATCACCCCTTTGCGGGCGTCGACCAGCAGGATCACCAGCTGCGCGGTGGAGGCGCCGGAGACGGTGTTGCGGGTGTACTGGACATGGCCGGGGGTATCGGCCAGCACGAACGACCGCTTCGGGGTAGCGAAGTAACGGTAGGCGACATCGATGGTGATGCCCTGCTCCCGCTCGGCGCGCAGACCGTCCACCAGCAGCGACAGGTCCGGAGTGGCCAGGCCCTTGTCGACCGAGGCGCGAGTCACCGCGTCGATCTGGTCCGCGAGTACCGATTTGGTGTCGTACAGCAGCCGCCCGACCAGGGTGGACTTACCGTCGTCGACACTGCCGGCGGTGGCGAGCCGAAGCAGATCGGTCGGTGCGATCTGCCGCTCGTCGCGCGAGCTCCACTCGCCCATCAGAAATAGCCCTCTCTTTTGCGGTCTTCCATCGCGGCCTCGGAGACCCGGTCGTCGCCGCGGGTGGCGCCGCGTTCGGTCAGTCGCGACGCGGCCACCTCGGCGAGGATGTCATCGTTGGTCGCGGCGTCGGAAAGGATTGCGCCCGTGGTCGATCCGTCACCGACGGTGCGGTACCGGACGGACTTGACGACCAGTTCCTCGTCCTCGCGCGGGCCACCCCACGATCCGGGGGTCATCCACATGCCGTCGCGCTGGTAGACCGGGCGCTCGTGGGCGTAGTAGATGCTGGCCAGGTCGACGTCCTCGCGGGCGATGTATCGCCAGATGTCGAGTTCGGTCCAGTTGCTGAGCGGGAACACCCGGACATGTTCGCCGGGGGCGTGCCGTCCGTTGTACAGATTCCACAGCTCCGGGCGCTGGCGCTTGGGATCCCAGCGGCCGAAGGCATCGCGCAGCGAGAAGATCCGCTCCTTGGCGCGTGAGCGCTCCTCGTCGCGGCGACCGCCGCCGAAGACCGCGTCGAAACGGTTCTCGGTGATGGCATCCAGCAGCGGCACCGTCTGCAGCGGGTTGCGGATGCCGTCGGGACGTTCGGTGAGCCGCCCGTCGGCCAGATACTCCGCCACGCTGGCCACGTGCAGGCGCAGCCCGTACTTCTCGACCACCTGGTCGCGGAAGGCGAGCACCTCGTCGAGGTTGTGGCCGGTGTCCACGTGCAGCAGGGAGAACGGCAGCGGCGCCGGCCAGAAGGCCTTGATCGCCAGATGCAGCAGCACCGTGGAGTCCTTACCGCCGGAGAACAGGATCACCGGCCGCTCGAACTCGCCCGCCACCTCGCGGAAGATGTGGATGGCCTCGCTCTCGAGCGCGGCCAGGGTATCGAACTGTGTTTCGGTCACCGTGGAAGTCATGACGCGTGCAACCCGCATTCGGTCTTGGCGAGGCCGGCCCAGCGCCCGCTTCGCGGATCGGATCCCGGCTCCGGCTTCCGTGTGCACGGAGCGCAGCCGATGGACGGATATCCCTCCTCGACAAGGGGATTGACGAGAATGCCGTGCTGCTCGATATAGGCGTTCATCTCGTCGTCGGACCAGGCGGCGATCGGGTTGATCTTCACCAGGCCGAAACCCTCGTCGAAGGAGATCAGGGGCGCGTTGGCCCGGGTGGGAGCCTCCACTCGCCGGATGCCGGTGACCCAGGCGTTGTACCCGGCCAGCGTGCTGCGCAGCGGCACCACCTTGCGCAGCCGGCAGCATTCGTTGGGCTCGCTCGCGAACAGGTCCTTGCCGAGCAGCTGATCCTGCTGTGCCACAGTGTGTTCGGGCTCGGCATTGATGATGTTCACGTCGTAGACGGTCTCGACCGCATCGCGGGTGCCGATGGTTTCGGCGAAGTGATAGCCGGTGTCCAGGAACAGGATGTCGACCCCGGGCCGTACCTGTGCGGCCAGCGCCACCAGCACCGCGTCCTGCATATTCGAGGCGACGATGTAGCTGCCGCCGAAGGTCTCCTCGGTCCAGGCCAGCAGCTCGGCCGCGGTGGCGTCCGGGCCCAGCCGCGCGGCGCCGTCCTCGGCGATCTTGCGCAGCTCGTCCTCGCTCAACTTCTCCAGAGTGGTTGTCATATCCGAGAATTCCCCTTTACCGAAGGTCGGCGTCGTCGGCGCGCGCGGCCCATTGCGCGAACCGTTCGCCCTCATCGCGGTTCTTCACGAAATTGCGGACGACGCGTTCGATGTAGTCGCCGAGTTCGGC
>JAFMQT010000416.1 GCA_017354515.1 Nocardia sp.
GTGTTGCCGGTGGTCCGGCCCTCCTTGCAGATGATGTTCGGGAACTGGGCGGGGGCGCCGGTGTTGGTGATGGTTACGTTGCCGACCCGGTTGACCGGGGTGATCTTGCCCGGATCGAACTGGATGACCGCGTAGTCCAAGGCGTGATTCGAGTACGCGAAGTGCCCGATCACCCCGGCGCCGCGGTTTGCCTCCGAGTAGACCTGTGCTCCGGCCTCGCCGCAGTGGCCGGCGGTCAGGCCGACCAGGCGGCCGGCCCCGTCGCGCCCGACGGTCGTGACCGTGCACTCGAATTTGTTGTCGATGATGATTCCGGAGCCGCCGCCGACGGCGGGCGGGCCCGGATTGGCCTGTGCGACCCCGGCTCCCGTTCCGAGTAGGGCTGCACCCAGAGCTACCGCGGCGACGGCGGTGCGGGCCGCCCTGACGAGTGTGGTGAACATTTCCCTCCAGAGGTCGGAAGTTCGCACGATATCAAGCCTTGTGGTTCCACATCCTGGCAGTTCCGACGCATTCCTCGAGCGGAGCGGTCGCGCCGATCGCAGTCTGGTCGATCCGGGGTCGATGTGGTGTGGCGACACGAGTGGATATGAGAACCCGGTCCCACTGTTTCGCACACCCCGCGGATACTCTTCTTTCGACGCTCCCCGGATGAATGTTAATAATTCGAAATCTGATCCTAGAAATTGGTGGTGCGGTCGCAGGCGCGATTCTTCCGGCCGATACCGAGCCGGTCCCCGTTCGATACCGAGTTGTGCCGTTCTGAAACACGTACGGGTCATCACAATCGAATAGCGCTGTGATCTGGAGCAATGACAGGAGACACAGTCCGTGATGTGTTTTTCATAACTCCGTAGTAAGGTGCCTCCAGCGAAACCAGTCGTCGGGCGGTCTCCGGCGTCGAGAGGGGTAGTCAGTGCAAGTCACCAACGGTCCGGACGGATCAGCGGCAGTTAGCTCGCCTTCGAAGTTGAGTGTCGCGGCGGACTGGACGAAGGCGTACTGGCAGGACCACCCCAAGCGATCCCTGGAGACCTTCGGCCGTCAGATGATCATGGGCGTCGAGGCCGTCGCCGAACTGTTCGTCGCAATCTTCCGCAAGCGCTTTCCGTTCGGGGAGTTCATCCGGCAGTGCGCCTTCATGGCCAGCGTCGCCGCCGCTCCCACCCTGCTGGTCGCGATTCCGATCGGCGTCATCGTCTCCATTCAGGTCGGTTCGGTCGCCGGTCAGGTCGGTGCGACCTCGTTCATCGGCGCCGCGAACGGCCTGGGCATCATCCAGCAGGGTGCCCCGCTGGTCACCTCGCTGATGATCGCCGGTGCGGTCGGTTCGGCCATCTGCGCCGATCTCGGCTCTCGCACCATCCGCGAGGAAATCGACGCGATGAAGGTCATGGGCGTGGACCCGATGCGTCGACTGGTCGCCCCCCGCCTCGGGGCCGCGATGCTGGTATCGGTGCTGCTGTGCGGCTTCGTGGTGTTCGTCGGCTTCCTGACCGGCTATGTTTTCAACATCTTCGCCCAGAGCGGCACGCCGGGTTCCTACGTCGGCACCTTCGCCTCCTTCGCGGTGACCAACGACCTGCTGGTAGCCCTGGTCAAGTCGCTGATTTTCGGGCTGCTGGCCGCGATCATCGCCTGTGACTCCGGGCTGAACACCCGCGGCGGTCCGGGCGGCGTCGCGAACTCCGTCAACACCGCCGTCGTGCTGTCCGCGTTGATGCTGTTCGGTACGAATCTGATCATTACGCAGATCTATAACGCCCTGTTCCCCCCACAGATGGTTTGATTCGGTGTCGTCAACTTATGTTCCGCCGCTACTGCGGCCCCTGCAGCGGATCCGCGGATCCGCAGGAGCCCCGCGCGACTGGCTCGCGCGGGTCGGTCACCAGGTCTTCTTCTTCCTGCGCTCGGTCGGCTCGATGCCGCTGGCGCTCAAGCATTATCCGAAGGAAGTCTGGCGGCTGCTTTCGGACGTCACCTGGGGTAACGGAAGTCTGATCGTCGGTGGTGGCACCATCGGCGTCATTCTGATTCTGAGTGCTTTCGGCGGTATGACCGTCGGTATTCAGGGCTACACCTCGCTGAATCTCTTGGGCCTGAGCCCGTTGACTGGTGCCATCTCCGCCTTCGCGACCACTCGCGAACTCGGCCCGATGCTGGCCACACTGGCCTTCGCGGTGCAGGCCGGGTGCCGTTTCACCGCCCAACTGGGTTCGATGCGGATCGCGGAGGAGATCGACGCGCTCGAGTCGCAGGCCATCCGGCCACTGCCCTACCTGGTCAGCACCCGCATGATCGCGGCGATGATCGCCATCATCCCGCTGTACTGCATCGCACTGCCGGTCGCTTACCTCGCGTGCTCGATCACGGTGGGCCTGATCGGCGGTACCGCCTCAGGCACCTTCCAGCACTACTTCTATCAATTCCTGGTGCCGCACGACGTGCTGTGGTCCCTGCTCAAGGCGATCATCTTCGTGGCGATCACCACCTTCATCCAGTGCTACTACGGGTTCTTCGCCTCCGGCGGGCCCGAGGGTGTCGGTGTGGCCGCGGGCCGGGCGATCAAGCTCTGCATCATCGCGGTCGTATTCGCCGACCTGTTCATGACCATGGCGATCTGGGGCGTCAACCCCGGCATCAGAATTTCTGGATAGGCGGAGCCGAAGAATGATCATCGATCCGAGTGGCCGCGGGCCCACGATGCGGCAGCTGCTCATCGCAGGTGTTGCCGGCATCGTGGTCTTCGTCCTGGTCCTGGGGTTCCTGATGGCCCGGTACAAGGGGTACATCCTGCATCCGAAGGTGGATGTCACCGCCAACCTGACCACCACCGGTGACGGTTTGCCCTCCGATGCCGACGTGAAGTTCCGCGGCATCCTGGTCGGCGCGGTCAAGGATGTGTCGGTGGCCGCCCAGGGTGAACAGCAGCAGGTGCACATCGAGATGAAGCCGGACTTCATCTCCGATATCCCGGCCAACGTCACCGCCCGGGTCGTCCCCAGCAACCTGTTCGCCGTGACCTCGGTCGAATTGGTTTACAACGGGCCCGACAACGCCTCGCTGAAAAAGGGCTCGCAGATCTACGAGGACCGCAGCCAGGGCACCATCGCGCTCCAGGACACCCTGACCACGGTGCGCACGATCCTCAACAAGATCGACCCGATCCAGCTGGGCCGGGTGCTGAGCACCCTGTCCTACGCCCTGGATGGGCCCCGGGTTCCCGGCTCCACCATCGACCGGCTGAACAACTGGTTCACGCAGGTGCGAGCCGCGGTTCCGGATGTCAACGGCACATTGAACAACTTCTCCAGCTCGATGCACGCGTTGAACCAGTCCGCTCCCGATCTGATGACCTCGCTGTCGAAGTCGGTGAAGACGGCGCAGACCGTCGCCGAGAAGCGCAGCCAGCTGGCGGGGCTGATCACCGGTACCGAATCGACCGTGGACAAGGTGAACAACCTGTTCGCCCGCAATCCCAACGTCGGTAAGGAACTGACCAGCAACGCGAACGGAATGTTCGGTGCGCTGGCCCAGGATCCGGACGCTCTGACGGCCGGTATCGCGAACCTGAACGACTCGATCCATAAGCTCCAGACGACCTTCCACTGGGGTCCGCAGAAGCAGATGGCCTGGAGCGCGGGCGTGAACTTCACCCCGTACAAGCCCTACACCCGGGCCGACTGCCCGCGCTACGGGGCGCTGGCCGGACCGAGCTGTGCCACCGCACCGCTGGTGGCCGATGTGGGCGCGCCCTCCCCGGCGATGAAGCCGCGCGCACTCGACGCGGCCAAGGGACTGCCGCCGGTCAAACCGATGGCCGGACTGCCCGCGATACCGGGTGTGACCACTCCGGCTGCTCCGGCGGCACCGGCTGCTCCGGCGGCGCCCTCCCCGGCCAATCCGCTGTCGGGTACTCCCTTCGCGGGCCTGATTCCGGGAGCCGCCGCGCCGGCTCCGGCAGCCCCGGGTGCCCCGGCTCCGGCCCCCGCCGCGGGAGCACCGAAGCACGGTGGTCAGGTGGCCTACTACACGGGTCCGGACGCGATGAGCCAGATCCTGGGGCGCGCCCCCACGACCGCTGAATATCTGCTGATGAGCTCGATTCTGAGGGATGGGACCTTGCAAGTTTCCGAAAGCGAAGCCAGCTGATGAGTATTCGCAAACCGCTCATCGGGTTCACGATCTTCGCGATCGTCTCCGTCCTGGTGACCGTGGTCATCTGGAATACGTTGGCGCGCACGGTCAATGGGGGCACCAGCACCTATTCGGCGGTGTTCACCGACGTGCTCGGACTGCGGAGCGGTGATGACGTCCGGATGGCGGGCGTGCGGGTCGGCAAGGTCACCGATATCAAGGTGCAGGGACATACCGCCAAGGTGTCCTTCATGGTGCAGAACGACCAGCCGCTGTATGGCAACACCA
>JAFMQT010000417.1 GCA_017354515.1 Nocardia sp.
TCGTCGAGCCGACCGCGAGCACGATCCACGGCAGGAAGGTTCGGGCGTAGTACTTCAGCACGGGTTCGACCTCTCGACGAAGCAAACATTCCTGTTCTGACATGTCGAATGTAGAATCTCCCTAGCGACATGTCAATGCTGAAATGTCAAAACAGGAAGGTAGGATCCCGGTTATGAGCCTGCGCCACGCCGCACTGGGCCTGCTCGCCGACCGCGGAGCGGCCAGCGGCTACGACCTGTTGAAGCTGTTCGAGGGATCCCTGGTCCATATCTGGCCCGCGACCCAGAGCCAGCTCTACACCGAACTGGGTAAACTCGCGGCCGACGGATTGATCGAAATCGTCGCCGAGGGCGCACGCGGCCGCAAGGTCTACGAGATCACCGAATCCGGCCGAAAGGAATTGCGGCACTGGATGATCGAGGTCGACCCGGCCCCCGACCGCCGCGACCCCACCATGCTGCGGGTCTTCCTGCTCGGTACGGTCGACCCCGCCGAGCGCCGCGAATTCCTGCGCAGCTGCGCCGAATCCCTGCGCCGCCGAGTCGACGAACTGCATGAACTGGAAACCCGCATCAACTGGGACGAGGACGATCTGTCCCGATACGGCCATCTGGTGATGGAGTACGGCAAGGAGTTCATGCGGATGCGAGGCCGCTGGTTCGAGCGGGCCGCCGATACCGTCTGAACCGGTGGATCAGGCCCCCTGCTCGGCCTTGGCGGCCGCCTTCATCTGCTTCTTGAACGCGCGCACCTCGAGCAGCGATTCGTTATCGACGATATCGGCGGCCGACCTGCGCGAATTCCTTTCCGAATAGGCACCCGCGGCCTGTTCCCAACCCTTCGGGCGCACCCCGAGCTGCTTACCGAGCAGGGCCAGGAAGATCCGCGCCTTCTGATCGCCGTAACCGGGCAGCTCCTTCAACCTCCGCAAGACCTCTTTACCGTCGGGGTCATCGCGGGTCCAGATCCGTGAGGTCTCGCCGTCGTAGTGCTCGATGACATATCGGGCCAGGTCCTGGGTGCGACGGGCCATCGAGCGGCCGTAGCGGTGGATGGCCGGCGGGGTCGAGGCCAGCTCCTCGAATTCCCCGGGATCGGCGGCGGCGATCTTGTGGATATCGAAACCACCCATCCGATCGGCGAGTTTGCGCGGGCCGCGGAAGGCGTGTTCGAGCGGATATTGCTGATCCAGCAGCATCCCGGTCAGCAGTGCGAAGTCGTCCGCCGACAGGAGGTCGTCGGCCTCGGGTTCCTGTGCCAGGCACAGTTTGCGACTCACCATGTATCGATCATGGCAGATCGGTGAACGCCGGCAAACAATGCGGTGAGCTGCACACATGGCTACCGGCCCGTAACCGTCTCCGGCGCGTAGGGTGACTGTTCATGCCCGACACTTTGGCAACACCAAGGGTGGAAGATATGGCGCCCACACACAGCTCCTCGTCCTCGGGTCTGCGTCCGGATCGTTTCGATCGCGAGGGCCACGACCAACTCATCGATGTCAACGACCTGCAAGCCGCACTCCCCGGAATTCGCGGACTCCGCCGCTGGGCTCACGAAGCCTTGGCCGTCGCCCCCGGCGAACATGCGGTCGATATCGGATCGGGAACCGGATCCGAGGTGTTCCTGTTCGCCGACGCGGTCGGTCCGACCGGTGACGCGGTCGGCGTCGAACCGGACCCGAATCTGCTGGCTTCCGCTGAACATGCTGCCGCGCAGCGGCATTCGAGCGCGCGCTTCGTACCCGGCGATGCCTACGGCATCCCGTTCGGGCGCGAGGCCTTCGACGCGGTGCTGTGCGAGCGGGTCTTTCAGCATCTGACCACCCCGTCCCGCGCGGCCGGCGAAATCGCCCGGGTGCTGCGTCCCGGCGGCCGTGCGGTCGTGATGGACAGCGACTGGGGTACCGCGATCGTGCACCCCGGCGACCGCGGGGTGATCCACGAGGTGATCGAAACGCTGGTCACCAATACCACCAACCCGTTCTCCGGCCGCCGCCTGCCCGGACTACTGACCCAGGCCGGGCTGGTCGTCGACGATATCGGGTCGCACGCACTGGTCCAGGACACGACGGTCGGCGCGGGAGCATTGGTGGCCCGCATCTCCGCGATGGCCGTGGCCCGCGGGGTCATCTCCGAACAGCAGCGCAGCGATCTGCTCGCCGAACTCGAGGCCGGCGCCCGCAGCGGGGATATCCATCTGTCGGTGACGATGTTCGCGGTTCTCGCGCACAAGCCCGATTAACCGACGCGACCTGCCCCGGGCGAGGTTTCGCGGGGGCAGGTCGGGTCGAGATCTACTTGCCGAGCACCTTCTCGGTCGCGGCCAGCAGGACGCACGTCGCCAGACCGTCCATCGCCAGTTCCAGGTCCTTCGTCGACGGAAGGGTCGGGGCGATGCGAATGTTCTTGTCCTCCGGGTCCTTTCCGTACGGGAAGGCCGAACCCGCGGGCGTCAGGGCGATACCGGCCTGCTTGGCCAGCGACACCACCCGCGCGGCGGTGCCCTCCAGCACATCCAGGCTCACGAAATAGCCGCCCTTGGGTTCGGTCCACGAGGCGACCTTGGACGCGCCCAGCCGATCCTCCAGAATACGCAGCACCAGTGCGAATTTCGGGGCGAGCAGTGCCCGATGCGCCTGCATATGCCGGCGCACCCCCTCGGCGTCACCGAAGAACCGCGCGTGCCGCAACTGGTTGATCTTGTCCGGGCCGATGCTCTTCTTACCCGCGTATTTCAGATACCAGGACAGGTTCTCGGCGGACGCACCCAGGAAGCTGATCCCGGATCCGGCGAAGGTGATCTTCGAGGTGGAGGCGAAGACGAACGGGCGGTGCGGGTTTCCGGCCTCGGCGGCGGCGCCCAGGACATCCAGCACCGGATCGGCGGTTTCGGTCAGCGGGTGCACCGCGTACGCGTTGTCCCAGAAGATTCGGAAGTCGGGGGCGGCGGCCGGCATCGAAACCAGTTGGCGCATCACCTCTTCCGACATCGTGACGCCGGTCGGGTTGGAGTAGTTGGGCACCACCCACAGGCCCTTGATCAGCGGGTCGGCCGCCACCAGTTCGGCGATGGCGTGCGCGTCCGGCCCCTGCGGGGTCATGGCGACCGGGATCATCTCCACGCCGAGGGATTCGGTGATCGCGAAATGGCGGTCGTATCCGGGGCACGGGCACAGGAATTTGATCGGCTGGTCGACCCAGCGCCCCTGCGAGCCCACGGTGCCGTGCAGCATCGCGAACACGATGATGTCGTGCATGAACTCCAGGCTGGCGTTGTTCCCGGCGATCAGATTCTCGACCGGGATGCCGAGCAGTTCGCCGAAGATCGCCCGCAGTTCGGGCAGGCCCTGCTGACCGCCGTAGTTGCGGCAGTCGGTGCCGGAGGCATCCCGGAAATCGTCCCCGCCGGGCAGCGACAGCATCGCGTTCGACAGGTCGAGTTGTTCCGGTGCGGGCTTACCGCGGGTCAGGTCCAGCGTGAGCTTCTCGGCTTGGAGCTTGGCGTAGTTGGCGGTCTGGGTCTCGTGTTCCGAGACGAGTTCAGCCTGGCTCATCAAACCGATCTGCGTTTGCCGGGGCATCCTTGCAGCCTTTCCACAGCAGCGAATTACAGGGTATGGACGTGCGCTCGTGGCGTCGGTCCAGCCGTTCACGTTACTCGTCACATCTGAACCACGACGGATGAGTCGCGAGGAAAAGGAGACGATCGCCGACGAAAGCCGAAGAGAAATACCGCGGAAGCGGCAGAGAAGATAAGGGGACCCCGCGCACCCGGCAGAGCCCGTTGACCCTTGCTGCCTTCCGGCCCTGGGGGAGTTCACAGGATGCGCGCCGCGCGGGATCCGTCGGCCAGTGTAGTCATATCCCTCTCGAACCGGGAAATCAGTCGCCGACCTGGACAATCGTGTTCCGGATGCCGCTCCCCTACCCACACCAGGCGAATCTGACGAGACGGTAGACGGCCCGACTCGATACGATCACCCCATTGTTTTCCAGGGGGCTTCCGCGGGAGGGGGGCTTCCGCCGGACTTGGAGGATGAAGTGACAGGCAGCAACCCGCCCGACGACTCGGGCCCACCACAGGGGAACCGGCCGAACGAGACCCAGTGGTGGTCTCAGCCCGTCCCGCCGCCCCAGCAGCCGACCTCCGGAGCCGATCCCACCGTCATGCGCGGTGGCGCGCCGGGCCAGCCGGTGACCGGCACCGACCCGACCGTCCTCGGGGCGGGTTTCGACGCGTATCACAATGCGGCACAACAGAATTACCAACAGCCGCCGCCTCCGCCGTATCCGGCGCCGAACCCGTACGCTCAGCAGCCGAATTACGCGCAGCCGCAGTTCCCGAACCAACCGGTCTACGCACCGCCGCCGAAGAAGAAGAGCAATGCCCCGCTCATCATCGCGGGGG
>JAFMQT010000418.1 GCA_017354515.1 Nocardia sp.
GTGGTGGGCGCCGTTCGGCGCCTCCACGACGCCGTCGACCATCATCCGGTTCAGGATGATCGACTGTGCCGGAACGGACTTCACCAGTTCCTCGGTCGACACCAGGCGATCCACCGACAGATATCGACGCCGCGCGGACATGCAGAACAGATCGTCCATGTACGGATCGATTCCGGTGTAGGCGGCGTTGCCATGCTCATCGCCGAGGTCCAGGTGCACGAAGGCGGCGTCCAGATTCAGCGCGGGCATTGCGACCAGGGTTTCGGTGCGGCCGTCGGCATCCGGATACGGGGACCGGACCGTGTGCAGCTCGCCCTCCCAGAAACTCAGCACATCGGAACCGAGTCCGGCGCGGGTCGGCAGGAACGGCACCCGGGCCGCGGCGGCCTGCAGGCCGAGTTTGACCATGCCCTCGTCCATTTCGCGGACCGTGATCTCACCGCCGGTGCGGGCCTTGGCGAACCACGGATCGTAGAACGGAGCCGAATCCAGGGAGACGAAGCCGTAGTAGGCCTTGCGCACCTTGCCGGCCGAGCACAGCAGTCCCAGATCCGTGCCGCCGTAACTGACGACCGTCAGATCGGTGACATCCGAGCGCAGCAAGGCCCGCACGAAGGCCATCGGCTTGCGCCGCGAACCCCAGCCGCCGATCCCGATGGTCATTCCGCTGCGCAGTTCGGAAACCGCCTGCTCCAGCGACATTCGCTTATCGCGCACCCTATTTCTCCTGTGTTGTCGCGGGACACCCGCACCCGGTCGGGTCGATGATCGGCTGTCGATTGTGGATCATCGGCCCTCCTTCTTCTTCGCCGCCAGGTCTTCGTCGAACTTGGCCCGGATCTCGTCCGCCACGCCGGCCAGGTTGAGCTCGAAGGTGAAGCCCTGCTCGTAGCGGTAGCTGCGATGGACGTCCTGCACATCGATACCGTTGAGCGCTCGCTTGGCCGCGCGGATCACCCGCCCGTCCTTGGTGGCGATGTCCTTGGCGACTTCCAGTGCGGCGGAATCCAATTCCGCGCGCGGCACCACCTTGTGCACCGATCCGAAATGCCGCAACTGCTCCGCGGTGACAGTGGACGCGGTGTAGAAGAGCGTGCGCATCATGTGCTGGGGAACCAGCCGGGCCAGGTGGGTGGCCGCGCCGAGCGCCCCGCGCTCGACCTCGGGAAGTCCGAAGGTGGCGTCGTCGGAGGCCACGATGACATCGGCGTTGCCGACCAGGCCGATGCCGCCGCCCAGGCAGAACCCGTTCACCGCCGCGATCACCGGCACCTGGCATTCGTAGACGGCGCCGAAGGCGTCGTGGCAGCCGTGGTTGGCGTCGATCAGGGCCTGATGGCCCGGCGTGCGCTGGATCTCCTTGATATCGACGCCGGCGTTGAAGCCGCGTCCCTCCGCGCGCAGCACCACCACTTTGGTCTCCGGATCACGCCCGGCCTCGCGAATCGCATCCGCCAGGCCGAACCAGCCGGCCGTGGGCAGCGCGTTGACCGGCGGATAGTCCATCGTGACGACCTCGACGCCGGAGGTCTCGGTGTGACGGTTGATCCCCATCGCATGTCCATTCGTTGGCAAAACAAGCAAGTGCTTGGTAGGTTAGCACGGTGGCGATCGAAGTGGACCTGACCGGATCCGTGGTCTTGGTGACCGGCGGGGTCCGGGGCGTGGGTGCCGGAATCAGCCGGGTCTACCAGGAGGCCGGCGCGCAGGTGGTGGTCTGCGCCCGCCGACCCGGCGAGGCCCCGATCGAGAGCTCGGGCCGCACCGCGGACTATCTGCCGTGCGATGTGCGCGATGCCGAGGCGGTCGATGGCCTGGTGGACACCATCGTCGAGCGCTACGGCCGCCTCGACCACGTGGTGAACAATGCCGGGGGAGCCCCGTTCGCCCCCACCGCCACCGCGTCCCCCAACTTCCACACCAAGATCATCGGCTTGAACCTGATAGCGCCGCTGCTGGTTTCGCGCGCGGCCAACGCCGTCATGCAGCGGCAGGAATCCGGCGGCTCGATCGTGATGATCTCCAGCGTCAGCGGCCATCGGCCCTCACCCGGCACCGCCGCCTACGGCGCGGCCAAGGCCGGTGTCGATTCGCTGGTGTCCTCGCTGGCCGTGGAATGGGCGCCGAAGGTGCGGATCAACTCCATCATCGTCGGCATGGTCGGCACCGAATCCAGCCATCTGCACTACGGCGACGAGGAGGGCATCGCCGCGGTCGAGCGGACGGTCCCGCTGGGCCGGTTGGCCACGCCGGAGGATATCGGCCGGGTCGCGGTATTCCTGTCCTCCCCGCTGGCCGGTTATGTCAACGGCGGTTCGCTGATCGTGCACGGCGGGGGCGAGCGCCCCGCCTTCCTCGATGCCGCCAACGCGGACTTCGCCAACGGGTGAATCGCGAGACCGTAACCACTCGAGATTCGTGAACCACTCGAGA
This sequence comes from Nocardia sp., assembly GCA_017354515.1. Taxonomy (GTDB): domain Bacteria; phylum Actinomycetota; class Actinomycetes; order Mycobacteriales; family Mycobacteriaceae; genus Nocardia. The sequence continues at coordinate 2,434 of JAFMQT010000418.1, forward strand.
TTCGTGAACACAGCCGCACTACGGAAATGAGACACCAGAGATGACCGAGAACTCCGATCGGATCTGCGCCGGGCGCACCGTCATCGTCACCGGCGCCGGCCGCGGCATCGGCCGCGCACACGCCCTGGCCTTCGCCGCGGCGGGCGCCAATGTGGTGGTCAACGATCTCGGCGCAGAACTCGACGGTGCGCCCAGTCCGGAGTCGCCGGCCGCCCAGGTGGTCGCCGAGATCGTCAACGCGGGCGGAAAGGCCGTGGTCAACGGGGACGATGTCGCCGATTGGGCCGGGGCCGAGCGGCTGATCGGCCAGGCCGTGGAAACCTTCGGTGGCCTGGATGTACTGGTCAACAATGCCGGTATCGTCCGCGACCGGATGCTGGTCAATCTGGCCGAGGACGAATGGGATGCCGTCATTCGCGTCCATCTCAAGGGCCATTTCGCCACCATGCGGCACGCCGCCGCGTACTGGCGCGGGGAATCCAAGGCCGGACGTGCCCGCGACGCGCGGATCATCAACACCAGTTCCGGCGCCGGACTGCAGGGCAGTGTCGGGCAGGGCAACTACGGCGCGGCCAAGGCGGGAATCGCCGCTCTGACCATCACCGCCGCAGCGGAATTCGGCCGTTACGGAATAACTGTGAATGCCATTGCGCCGTCGGCGCGCACCCGCATGACCGAAACGGTATTCGCCGATATGATGGCACGCCCCGACGACGGATTCGACGCCATGGCGCCGGAAAACATCTCGCCGGTCGTGGTGTGGCTGGGCAGCCCGGATTCGGCCGATGTCACCGGACGCATGTTCGAGGTCGAGGGCGGCAAGGTAGCCCTCGCCGACGGGTGGCGGCACGGTATCGCCGAAGATCGTGGCGCCCGCTGGCAGCCTGCCGAATTGGGTCCGGTGATTCGCGAATTGATCAGCAAGGCAACCGATCCCGAGCCGGTATACGGCGCCTGAGGGATCCGATACCGCCGATCCCGATGACACGCCCGGCGGGCATCGGACACGCGGGAAACCTGCTCCGGCGCCGATCCGTTTCGGCCGCTATAACGAATGACGCTGTAAGCCTGCCGATAGCCGAATGTGTGATACCTTTCGGCGGGTGCCGTGCCCGGTTGTAACTACAACGGTTACCGTGCGGCGATAGCCGATCGGTGGGCTAGCTCACACGATCTGGTCGCATGAGCAAATGGTTGGCAGTTAAAATGGGTCGGGATTCGTCCAGTCCCGGAGTTGTTCGCGACCGGGTTCGAAACTGCGCTGAGAAATTGAGGGAAGGCAAGCGCATGGCCGTAGGTCGCATAGCGCGCGTTGTTGTAGCAGTCGGAGTATTCGGCAGTTGCGGAGTGTTGGGCCCGGTAGTGGCCGACGCCCAGCCGTCTCCGGTCTGCCCCATGTGCCCGCCGCTGCCCGGGGGATCGGATTCCGGTTCGGGCAAATCCGGCGCATCCACCACGCCCCCCGATCCCACCCTCGGCAAGCCATCCACCGGCAATCACGGTTCGCCGCAGCCAGGAGCGGGTCCGCAGGGCCCGGTCGCGGGCACTCCCGGCGACAGCGGATCCGCGGGCCTGGTCCCCGGCGACGATCCGCAGTACGGCGGCAGCCTGAAAATTCCCGGCCGCTCATCGACAAGCACTCGCACTCCGGCGACCCATGTGGCGGCGCCTCCGGTCAAGCGCACTCCCGTCGCGGGTGAGGGCTTCGCCGGACTACTGAGCATTCTCGGCACCGGTTCGGCCGCCGTCGGTTCCGCCGCGGTGGGTTCGGCCGCTGTCGGATCCGCGGCCACCGGCTCCGCGCTGGGCGGAACCGGTTCCGCCGCAACGGGTTCGGCCGGTGCCCTCACCGGTTCCGCTGGTGCCGCAACGGGTTCGGCCCTGGCGGGAACGGGTTCGGCTGCGGCCGCGACGGGTTCGGCCGCCGGGGCAGCACTGGCTGGTGTCGGCG
>JAFMQT010000112.1 GCA_017354515.1 Nocardia sp.
TGCTCAACCCGCCGCGCTCTACCGCGCACCACCCGCTGTTCCAGGTGAGCCTGTCGTTCCAGAATATGGCGCGCACCGCGGTGGAACTGCCGGGGTTGACCGTCGCGGGAATCGATCAGGATCTGCACGTCTCGCAGTTCGACCTGCAGCTGATGATCGCCGACGCCTACGACGAGGACGGTAATCCGGCCGGTATCGGCGGATTCCTGACCTATGCGACGGACCTGTTCGACGCCGCGACCGTGGAAACCATGGTGAGCCGGCTGATGCTGCTGTTGCACGCGGTGGCGACCGATCCGGCCACTCCGGTCGGCGATCTGGACATCCTCACCGCGGCCGAGGGGGCGGCCCTGGTGCGGGCCGCCGCCGGTACGGTGCGCCCGATCCCGGCGCGCACCCTGCCGGATCTGCTCGACGAGGCGGTCGAGGCGCAACCGGACGCGGTCGCGGTGGTCGCCGATATGGCCGATCCGGCGCTGCCCGAATCGGCGGTCTCGCTGGATGTGCTGACCTACGGCGAATTCGGCGACCGAGTGAATCGGCTTGCCCGCCATCTGATTTCGCTGGGCGTCGGACCGGAGTCCCGGGTCGCGCTGGCGCTGCGGCGGGGTACGGATCTGGTGGTCGCCGTGCACGCGGTCATCGCCGCCGGTGGTGCGTATGTGCCGGTCGATCCGGATCAGCCGGCCGAACGAGTCTCCTACATCCTGGACATCGCGGATCCGGTGTGTGTGCTCACCGATTCCGGTGTGCGGAATCTGCCCGTCACCGGCGCGTCGGCCGAATCGGCTGCCCCGGTGCGGGATTGGCGCGGACGCTCGCAATCCCTGGCTCCGGTCCCGGACACCGGACGGCCGGCCGCGCGCGAGGATCTGGTGCGCCTCGACGAGCTGGATCTGTCGGAGGTGTCCGCCGCGCCGGTCACCGACCTCGACCGGCTGACACCGCTGCTGCCGCGGCATCCGGCCTACGTGATCTTCACCTCGGGTTCGACCGGTCGCCCGAAGGGAGTGTCGGTCTCGCACGCGGCGATCGTGAACCGCCTGCTGTGGATGCAGCACGAGTACGCTCTGCGGGCCGAGGACGCGGTCTTGCAGAAGACCCCGGCGACCTTCGATGTGTCGGTGTGGGAGTTGTTCTGGCCGTTGCAGACCGGTGCGCGGTTGGTGGTGGCGCGTCCGGACGGGCACCGGGATCCGGAGTATCTGGCGCATGTGATCGCCGATCAGGGCGTTTCGGTGGTGCATTTCGTGCCCTCGATGCTGTCGGTATTCGTATCGGCTCTGGGGCCGGAGAACTCGGGTCTGCGATGCGCTCCGGCGAGCCGGGAGGAGGGAGCGCAGCGTGACCACGGAGGGCTCTCGGAAGCATCGCCATTTACACGCATGCGGTTGCGGCAGGTGTTCGCTTCCGGTGAGGCGTTGCCGGGTGCGACGGCGCAGCGGTTGCGTGAGCTGACCGGTGCGCACCTGGACAACCTGTACGGTCCGACCGAGGCGGCCGTGGACGTGACCTATCACGCTGTGACCGATGCCGATACGGTGTCGGTGCCGATCGGCCGGCCGGTCTGGAATACCCGTGTGTACGTGCTGGATACGCGCCTGCGGCCGGCGGTTCCGGGTGCCGTGGGTGAACTGTATCTGGCGGGTGATCAGCTGGCTCGCGGGTATGTGGGACGCGCCGATCTGACCTCGGATCGGTTCGTGGCCAACCCGTTCGAGCCGGGCGCTCGGATGTATCGCACCGGTGATCTGGTGAAGTGGAATGCCGCCGGTGAGGTCGAGTACGTGGGCCGCAGTGACTTCCAGGTGAAGTTGCGCGGTCAGCGGATCGAGCTGGGTGAGATCGAGGCCGCGTTGCTGGCGCAGGCGGGTGTGGCGCAGTCGGTGGTGGTGCTGCACCACGGCTCCACCGGCGACCAGCTGGTGGGCTATGTGGCACCCGAGCCCGGGATCGAAGTATCGGGCGAAGCCGTGAAATCCGCTGTCGAGCAGTCGCTTCCGGCATATATGGTGCCGTCCGCGGTGATGGTGCTCGAGGAGTTCCCGCTGAACGCCTCCGGCAAGCTCGATCGCCGCGCCCTGCCGGAACCGGTTTTCGAAACCGAACGGTTCCGGGCGCCGGCGACCCCCGCCGAGGACACGGTGGCCTCGGTCTTCGCCGAGGTGCTCGGCGCCGATCGGGTCGGCGCCGATGACGATTTCTTCGCGCTGGGCGGAAACTCCCTGCTCGCAACGCAGGTCGCGGCGCGTCTCGGTGCGGCGATGGATACCCGTGTCCCGGTGCGGGCGCTGTTCGAGACATCCACCGTCGCGGGACTGGCTTCGATGCTCGCGCAGCGCGCCGGCACCGGCGACCGGGTGGCATTGACAGCCGGGCCGCGGCCGGCGGAGATCCCGCTGTCGCTGGCGCAGCAGCGCATGTGGTTCCTGAATCGATTCGATACCGATTCCGGCGCCTACAATGTCTCCGCCGCTGTCCGGTTGACCGGCGAACTCGACATTTCCGCGCTGCGGCTGGCACTGGCGGATCTGGTGGGCCGGCACGAGGTCCTGCGCACGGTGTATCCGCAGACCGAATCCGGTCCGGTGCAGGTGATTCGGCCGGTGGAGGTGGCCGTCCCCGAACTCGAGGTGTCCACCGTCGCCGCGGACCGCGTCGAGGCGGCCGTGGTGGAACTGGTGTCCACCGGCTTCGATGTCGCCGAGCGGGTTCCGATGCGGGTCGCGCTGTTCCAGGTGAGCGCGACCGAAACAGCCGATGCGGCAGACGAATACGTGCTGGCGATGGCGGTCCATCACATCGCCGGTGACGGTGCCTCGATGGCGCCGCTGACCCGGGATCTGATGACCGCCTACGCGGCCCGCTCGGAAGGCAACGCCCCGGCGTGGTCGCCGCTGCCGGTGCAGTACGCCGATTACGCCATCTGGCAGCGTAATTCGCTGGGATCGCTGGACGATCCGGAGTCGCTGGCCGCCGGGCAGCTGAATTACTGGAAGCGGGCCCTGGCCGGTCTGCCCGATCAATTGGATCTGCCGACCGACCGCCCGCGGCCGGCGCAACCGAGCTTCACCGGCGACCGGGTCGAATTGCATATCGACGCCGACCTGCATCGGGCACTTGCCGATATGGCACGTGAGCGCGGCACCACCCTGTTCATGGTCGTGCACACCGCGTTCGCGGTGCTGCTGGCACGCCTGTCGGGGACCGGCGATATCGCCATCGGCTCGCCGATCGCCGGTCGCGGTGAGGCCGCGCTGGACGATCTGATCGGCATGTTCGTCAATACGCTGGTACTGCGCACCGAGGTCGATCCGGCCGTCGGATTCACCGAACTGCTCAGCCGGCAGCGCGAGATCGACTTGGAGGCGTTCGCGAACGCCGATGTGCCGTTCGAGCAACTGGTCGAGGTGCTCAACCCGGTGCGTTCGACCGCGCGGCATCCGCTGTTCCAGGTCAGTCTCGCCTTCCAGAACCTGGGCGGTGCCGAACTGGAGTTGCCGGGGCTGCGCGTGGCGGGGGTCGACTTCGACACCGCCAGCGCGCAGATGGATCTGAACCTGACCGTCTCCGACTCCTACTCCGACGGCGCCGCGGCCGGAATCTCCGGAATGTTCACCTACGCGGTGGATCTGTTCGATCGCGGGACCGTCACCGATTTCGCCGAACGCTTCGTGCGCCTGCTGCGTGCGCTGGTCGCCGCGCCTGACACTCCCGTCGGTGATCTGGCACTGCTGGATGCCGCCGAATACGAGCGCCTCACTCACGTGCACGGCGACGAGGTCATGGCGACCGGCCTGCTGCCCGATCTGCTCACCGGTGGCCTGGAATTGGGCCGCGACCGGATCGCGGTGCGGTACAACGGTATTTCGGTCACCTACGGTGAACTGGACGAGCGTTCCTCGCGCCTGGCTCGGGTGCTCATCGAGGCCGGCGTCGGACCCGAACAGCCTGTCGCACTGGCCTTCCCGCGCTCGTTCGAGATGGTACTGGCGGTGCTGGCGGTGGCCAAGGCCGGCGGCGCCCACATTCCCGTGGATCCGGGCTATCCGGCCGATCGGGTGCGGTACATGCTGTCGGATTCGCGTGCGGTACTGGGGATTACCGGTTCGGAGTTCGCTGCGGACCTGCCCGGTGATGTGCGCTGGCTGATGCTCGACGATCCGGCCACCGACGAGGCCTGCGCGGCGAAGTCGGCCGCGCCGATCACCGATGCCGACCGGCTGACGCCCTTGCACATGTGGCATCCGGCGTACGTCATCTACACCTCGGGGTCGACGGGTAAACCCAAGGGCGTCACCGTCACTCATACCGGTCTGGGTGGCCTGGCCGATGTCGCGCGGGACTGGTACGGGTTGGAAGCCGACCATCGTTTCCTGCACATCTGCTCGCCGAGTTTCGATCCGTCGGTCCTGGAATGGGTGTGCGCCTTCTACACCGGTGCCACCCTGGTGATCGTGCCGCCGGAGATCGTGGGCGGACCCGATCTGGCGGAATTGCTGCGCACCGAACAGGTCACACACACCATCATAACCCCGGCGGTGCTGGGCACGGTCGATCCCGCGGGGCAGGAGCAGTTGCGGGTGGTGTCCGTCGGCGGTGACGTCACCACCGCGGAACTGCTCGCCAGGTGGCAGCCGGGACGCGACTACTTCAACGCCTACGGTCCGACCGAGACCACGATCATCTCCACCTACGCGAACCTGCGGGCGGGCGAACCGGTGACCATCGGTTCGCCGGTGCACGGAATGTCGGCGCTGGTACTGGATTCGCGGCTGCATCCGGTGCCCCGGGGTGTCGCGGGCGAGCTGTATCTGGCGGGCGGCGCGATCGCGCGCGGATACCGTGGCCGCCCGGATCTGACCGCCGAGCGGTTCGTCGCCAACCCGTGGGGTGAGCCGGGCACGCGAATGTACCGCACCGGCGACCTGGTGCGCTGGCGCAGCGTGAACGGTGTCGGGGTGCTCGACTATCTGGGCCGCAGCGACTTCCAGGTCAAACTGCGCGGACAGCGAATCGAACTGGGCGATATCGAATCAGCGCTGATGGCGCATCCGGCCGTGAGCCAGGCGGTGGCGCTGGTGGTGTCCTCGGCGCTGGGCGAACAATTGGTCGCCTATACGGTTCCGGCCCCGGACGCCGTCGTGGATACGTCCGAACTGTTGCGCTCGGCCGCCGAGCGACTGCCCTCGTATATGGTGCCGGCCGCGGTGGTCGTACTGGACGAATTCCCGCTCACCCGGAATGGCAAACTGGACCGGAAGGCGTTGCCGGAGCCGGTGTTCGAGCGTCGCGAATTCCGGCCGCCGTCCACCCCGATCGAGGAGATCGTGGCCGGTGTCTACGCCGACGTGCTCGGGGTGGCCCGGGTCGGCGCCGACGACGACTTCTTCGAACTGGGCGGCAATTCGCTGATCGCGACGCAGGTGGTGGCCCGGCTCGGTGCGGCCGTGGGGGGCCGGGTTCCGGTCCGGACACTGTTCGAGGCCTCTACCGTCGCGGCGCTCGCGGTCGCGGTGGAATCCCGCGCACGCGGCGGGGATCGGGTCGAAATCGGCAGTATCGCACGGCCGGAACGCATTCCGCTGTCGCTTGCCCAGCAGCGAATGTGGTTCCTGAACCGCTTCGATACCGATTCCGCGGCCTACAACGTGCCCAGCGCGGTCCGCCTGTCCGGCGAACTGGATGTGGCCGCGCTGCGTGCCGCGGTCGGTGATCTGGTGGCCCGCCACGAGGTGCTGCGCACCATCTACCCGGACACCGACAACGGTCCGGTGCAGGTGATTCTGCCGGTGGGACAGTCGGTTCCCGAACTCGAGGTGCGCACGCTGCCCCGGGAGCAGGTGCAGGACAGGGTATTCGAACTGCTGTCGACCACGTTCGATGTGACGGTCGAGGTGCCGTTGCGGATCGGATTGTTCGAGATCAGCGATGCCGAGGACGATTACGTGCTGGCAATGGTGATCCACCATATCGCCGGTGACGGTGCCTCGATCGCGCCGATGACCCGCGACCTGATGACCGCGTACGTCGCGCGCACCGCCGGTGCGGCGCCGGGATGGGCGCCGCTGCCGGTGCAGTACGCCGATTTCGCGGTCTGGCAGCGCGAGGTCCTGGGATCGGAACAGGACCCGGATTCGCCGGCCGCCAAGCAGATCGCCTACTGGCAGCGCGAATTGGCCGGCCTGCCCGAACAACTCGACCTTCCCGCCGATCGCCCGCGTCCGGCCGAACAGTCCTTCGCGGGCGATCAGATCGGCCTCGAGATCGATGCCGAACTGCATCGGGCGCTGGTGGAGATGGCCCGCGCGCAGGGGGCCACCCTGTTCATGGTTGTGCACACCGCACTGGCGGTGCTGCTGGCTCGGCTCTCGGGAACCGACGACATCGCGATCGGCACCCCGATGGCCGGTCGCGGCGAGGCGGCCCTGGACGATCTGATCGGCATGTTCGTGAACACCCTGGTGTTCCGGACCCGGGTCGATGGTTCGGCCTCGTTCACCGAACTGCTCGCCAAACAGCGGGAGGCCGATATCGCGGCCTTCGCCAATGCCGATGTGCCGTTCGAGCGGCTGGTCGAGGTGCTCAATCCGGTGCGCTCGACCGCCCGGCATCCGCTGTTCCAGGTGGGACTGGCCTTCCAGAATCTCGGTCGGTCGACGCTCGAGTTGCCCGGGCTGAGTGTGTCCGGGGTGGACTTCGACACCACCTACGAACAGTACGACCTGAACCTCGCGGTCATCGACAGCTACGCCGAAAACGGTGACCCGGCAGGTATTTCCGGCATGTTCACCTATGCGGTGGACCTGTTCGATCGGCGCACCGTGGCACTTCTCGCGCAGCGATTCCTGCGGCTGCTCGGTGAGATCATGGTGCGTCCGGACACTCCGGTCGGTGATCTGGAATTACTCGATCCGGCCGAACGCGAGCGAATCGTGCGAGGCTGGAACGATACCCGCGATCCGATGCCGTCGGAGCTGCTACTCGACGGTTACCGGCGGATCGCCGCCGAACATCCGGACCGGGTCGCGGTCGCGTACGAGGGTGGTCAGCTCACCTATGCCGAATTCGATCGGCGGGTCAACAGTCTTGCCCGGCACCTGATCTCGCTCGGGGTCGGTGCGGACGCGCTGGTGGGCCTGGCGATCCGGCGTTCGGTCGACCAGCTGGTGGGCGTGTACGCGATCCTGGCCGCCGGCGGCGCGTACGTACCACTCGATCCCGACCATCCGGCCGAGCGCACCGGCTACGTCCTCGATATCGCCGAACCGGTGTGCGTGCTCACCGTGGCCCGCGACAACGTGTCGATTCCGGGTGACCGGACCGTGGTGGAGATCGATTCCGTCGATCTGTCCGGCTATTCGTCCGATCCGGTGGACGCGGCCGAATTGCTGCGGCCGGTGCTGCCGGGCCACCTCGCCTATGTGATCTTCACATCGGGTTCGACGGGCCGTCCGAAGGGTGTCGCGGTCTCCCATGCGGCGGTGGTCAATCAGGTCCGGTGGATGGCCTACGGCTACGGCCTCGGCAGCGATCTCGTGGTGCTGGTCAAGACGCCGGTGACCTTCGACGCGTCGGTGGAGGAACTATTCCTGGCGCCGTCGGTGGGCGGCCGCGTCGTGATCGCCTCCCCGGACGGCCACCGCGATCCCCGGTATCTGGCTGGCATGATCGCCGAACATCAGGTGTCGCTGGTCGATTTCGTGCCCTCGATGCTGTCGCAATTCCTCGATCTGGCACAGGAATTCGACCTCGGCAGCCTGCGGCTGCTTCCCGTCGGTGGCGAGGCGCTGCCGGCGCCCCTGGCGCGGCGGGTGCGCGACCGGTTCGGGGTGCGGATCGTCAACGGCTACGGTCCGACCGAAACCACCGTCCAGGTGCTCACCCACGAGGTCACCGACGATGACGTGCTGACCGTGCCCATCGGTCGGCCGCTCGCGAATACCACCGCCTACGTATTGGATTCGCGCCTGAACCCGGTTCCGGCCGGGGTCGCCGGCGAACTGTACGTCGGCGGTGTGCAGGAGGCACGCGGGTACATCTCGCGGCCCGACCTCACCGCTGACCGTTTCGTGGCCAACCCGTTCGAGCCGGGCGCGCGGATGTACCGCACCGGCGATCTGGTGCGGTGGCGGGAAACCGATCGCGGCGCCGTCGTGGAGTACCTGGGCCGCACCGACTTCCAGGTGAAACTGCGCGGCCAGCGGATCGAACTCGAGGAGATCGAGGCCGCGCTGCTGGCACAGCCGGCGGTGAGCCGGGCGACGGTGCTGGTCGCCTCCTCCGAGCTCGGTGAACAGCTGGTCGGCTATGTGGTCCCGGCTCCCGGCGCCACCATCGAGCAGCCGGAATTGCTGCGTGCGGCAGCGGAACTGCTGCCCTCGTATATGGTTCCGGCCGCGATCGTGGTGCTGGACGAACTGCCGCTCAACGCGAGCGGCAAACTGGATCGAAAGGCCCTGCCGGCACCGGTATTCCAGCGCCGCGAGTTCCGGGCGCCGGCCACCGCGATCGAGGAGATCGTCGCCGGTGTCTACGCCGAGGTGCTCGGCGTCGAACGGGTCGGCGCGGATGACGACTTCTTCGCACTCGGCGGCAATTCGCTGATCGCCACCCAGGTGGCCGCGCGGGTCGGTGCGGCGCTGGGCACCCGGATGCCGGTGCGGGCACTGTTCGATGCCCCGACCGTCTCCGCCCTGGCCGCGACCGCCGAACAGGACAGCGGCGGTGGCCGTGGCACCGAACTGGGCGCCATCACCCGCCCCGAGCGGATCCCGCTGTCCCCGGCGCAGCAGCGGATGTGGTTCCTGAACCGGTTCGACCGGGAGTCCACCGCGTACAACATGCCTGTGGCGGTGCGGCTGTCCGGTGAGCTGGATGTGGCCGCGCTACGTGCCGCGGTCGGTGATCTGGTGGCTCGGCACGAGGTGCTGCGCACCATCTATCCGGAGACCGAGAACGGTCCCGTGCAGGTGATTCTCCCTGCGGGACAGTCGGTTCCCGAACTAGAGGTCCGGGCCACGACACCGGACACCGTGCAGGCCGCGGTGATGGATTTACTGGCCACCACCTTCGATGTGACCTCCGAGGTTCCGTTGCGCGCCGGCCTGTTCGAGCTCGGTGGCGGTGAGTATGTACTGGCGATGGTGGTCCATCACATCGCCTCCGACGGCGCCTCCGACGGTCCGATGACCCGCGACCTGATGACCGCCTATATGGCGCGGACCGCCGGAGAAGCCCCCGGCTGGGCACCGCTGCCGGTGCAGTACGCCGACTACGCGGTGTGGCAGCGCGCGGTGCTGGGCTCGGAAGACGAGCCGGATTCGCCGGCCGCCAAGCAGATCGCCTACTGGCAAGCCGAATTGGCGGGTCTGCCCGAGCAGCTGGATCTGCCGTCGGATCGTCCGCGTCCGGCCGTGCAGTCGTTCGCGGGCGCCACCGCGGAGGTCGGGGTGGACGCCGAAACCCATCGCGCGCTGGCGGAATTGGCTCGCGCCCGGAACACCACGCTGTTCATGGTGGTGCACACCGCGTACGCGGTCCTGCTGTCGCGGCTGTCCGGAACCGACGATATCGCGATCGGTTCCCCGGTCGCCGGTCGCGGTGAGGCCGAACTCGATGACCTGATCGGTATGTTCGTCAACACGCTGGTGTTCCGGACGCGAGTCGAACCTTCCGTACCGTTCACCGATCTGCTGGCCCGGCAGCGCGAAACCGATATCGCCGCCTACGCCAACGCCGATGTGCCGTTCGAGCGGCTGGTCGAGGTGCTCAACCCGGTGCGCTCGACCGCGCGGCATCCGCTGTTCCAGGTGGGCCTGTCCTTCCAGAACCTGGCGCAGGCCTCGCTGGATCTGCCCGGACTGCGGCTCTCGGGGGTGGACTTCGATATCTCCATCTCGCAGTTCGACCTGAATCTGGCGATCGCCGACGGTTACGACGAGCACGGGAACCCGGCCGGAATCGGTGGCGTATTCACCTATGCCACCGATCTTTTCGACGAGGCGACCGTGCGCGGATTCGTGGATCGGTTCGTGCGGTTGCTGCAGGCGATCGTGGCCGATCCGTCGGTTCCGGTGGGTGATATCGAGCTGCTGGATTCTGGCGAGCGGGATCGGTTGCTGGTGGAGGTGAATCGGACCGATCGTCCGGTCGGGTCGGAGTTGTTGCTGGATGGGTTCGGGCGTGCGGTGCTGGCGTATCCGGATCGGGTGGCGGTCTCGTATGAGGGTGCCGAGCTGACGTATCGCGAGTTCGATGCGAAAGTGAATCGTCTTGCACGGTTGTTGATTTCGGAGGGGGTTGGTCCGGAGTCGTTGGTGGGGCTGGCGGTTCGCCGTTCTCTGGATCTGGTGGTGGGGATGTATGCGGTGGTGACCGCGGGTGGTGCGTATGTGCCGCTGGATCCTGATCATCCGGCGGAGCGGATTTCGCATATTTTGGAGACGGCGCAGCCGGTGTGTGTGCTGACGAGGACTGCCGATGAGGTCGCGGTGCCCGACGGGGTCGGGGTGCTGCGGTTGGATGAACTGGACACATCGGGGTTGGCCGACTCCCCGCTTCGCCCTGAGGAACTTTCGCGGCCGTTGCGTGCGGGGAATCCTGCGTATGTGATTTTCACGTCGGGTTCGACGGGGCGTCCGAAGGGTGTTTCGGTGTCGCATGGGGCGATTCATAATCAGATTTCGTG
>JAFMQT010000113.1 GCA_017354515.1 Nocardia sp.
GGCTGCGAAAGATGTCCGGACCTGCGACAATTCAACGTGTGCCAGCCGAGCGTCGTAGTCGATAGCATCGGCTCGTGACGGTTCGCGTGTACTCGGCTGACGCCACCGACAGCAACGTTGTCGAACTTTTGTATCTGGCGGTTGGCGGAGCGCGGTCTCGGCTGACCCCGGTCGTCCAGCACTACAGAGACAACGACGCCGCGTTCTTGTTGTCGGCGACCACAGCACACTGCCTCATCGGGATCGTCGGATACGAACTACATGCGGACCGAATCATCCTGCTGCACATCGCAACCCATACGTCCGCTCGCCGACGCGGGACAGGCAGGCGGCTCCTTCGAGAGATCAGCACGCGGCATCCCGGGCACGCCGTTGTCGCGGAAACCGATTGTCACGCAGTCAGATTCTATCGAGCTGTAGGTTTCGAGGTGGCGTCACTGGGCGAGAAGTATCCGGGCGTCGAGCGATTCGAAGTACATTGGCCTGCCGTAAACCCGGCGGCCAGCTGACCAACCGAGCCCAAGTTGCCCGCTCATGCCGCAGCGGGCGCTGATCGGCCTCCCTCTCGGTTGTTCAGTTTTTCGGTATGTTCGATCAAAACGAACGTCGTGACGGATCGAACACCGCGGCTACGAAGCTCGGCCTTCTTATGGGCCCCTCCATGGATCGACCAGCTCGACACCGGTGTGCGCGAAGTCCTTGATGTTCCGAGTCGCGCAGGTGGCGTGACGGTTTCGACAGATGGCCGCGATCTGCGCATCCGCTGTGCTGATCGGCAGCCCGGCCGACTCCCGAGCGAGGAGAATATCCGCGTACTGCCCGGCGGACGCGTCGTCGAACGGAAGCACCGAACCGTTGCCCCGATACGGCTCGATCGCCGCCTCGATGCGCGTGGACAGTTCCGATTTGCGCCGACCATCCGGGAGGCGGCGCACACCAGCCAGTAACTCCGCCAACGTCACCGCGGTGATGGCGACATCCCCGGTGAGCGACTCGAGCCACGCGACAACCCGCGCGTCCGGCTGCGGACGAAAGATCTCCGAGATGACGTTGGTGTCGAGCACGATCACCCGAAGTCCACCGCTCGCGCGATGTCACTCCGCTCCGGAATCGGAAGGCTGTCAATACCTCCCGCCTCCCGCGCGGCCTGCATGAGCGCCAACCCGATATGCGGTTTGCGTGCGGCCTTTGTGAGGATATCCCGGACCTCGGCCTCCATCGAGCGACCGTGTTCCTTCGCCTGCGCGGCCAGTTGCTTCTTGACGGACTCGTCGAGCCCTCGAACGATGATGGACGTCATCCTCAGACCTCCTCCCGGATGCTATCAACCATGATAGCACCCCGGGCTCTGCGTTGGCAGAACCGGAAGCGATAAATGTGCTGTCCTGCTTCTTCCCAGACGCCTATACGTTGAATCTGAACTCGACTACGTCGCCATCATTCATAACGTAGTCCTTACCCTCCATCCGGACCTTGCCCGCGGATTTGGCGGCAGCCATCGAACCGGCCTCGATGAGGGCGTCGTAGGCGACGACCTCGGCCTTGATGAAACCGCGTTCGAAGTCGGTGTGGATGACTCCGGCGGCCTTGGGGGCGGTGTCGCCCTGGTGAATTGTCCACGCGCGGGCCTCTTTCGGGCCGGCGGTGAGGTAGGTCTGCAGGCCGAGGGTGTGGAATCCGGCGCGGGCCAGGGCGTGCAGGCCGGGTTCGGTCTGGCCGATGGACTCGAGCAGTTCCAGGGCGGATTCGGCGTCGAGCTCCAGCAGTTCGGCTTCGACCTTGGCGTCGAGGAATACCGAATCTGCCGGGGCGACAGCGGCTTTCAGTTCGGCGATCTTCGCCTCATCGGTGAGGACGGACTCGTCGGCGTTGAAGACGTAGAGGAACGGCTTGGTGGTGAGCAGCGAAAGTTCGCGCAGCAGATCCGAATCCAGCTGGTCTCCGGCCGCGTAGAGGGTCTTGCCCTCGTTGAGGAATTCCTGCGCCTGCTTGGCGGCGTCGGCGACCGGCTTACGGTCCTTTTTGACCTTGGCTTCCTTGTCGAGACGGACCACGGCCTTGTCCAGTGTCTGCAGGTCGGCAAGGATCAGTTCGGTTTCGATGATCTCGATATCGCTGAGCGGATCGACCTTGCCGTCGACATGCACCACATCGTCGTCGGCGAACACCCGCACCACCTGACAGATGGCGTCGGCCTCGCGGATATTGGCGAGGAATTTGTTGCCGAGTCCGGCGCCCTCGGAGGCGCCCTTGACGATGCCGGCGATATCGACGAACGACACCGTGGCGGGCACGATGCGCTCGGAACCGAAGATCTCGGCGAGCTTGTCCAGTCTCGGATCGGGCAGCGGGACCACACCGACGTTCGGTTCGATGGTCGCGAACGGGTAGTTCGCGGCCAAGACGTCGTTGCGGGTCAGCGCGTTGAACAGCGTCGACTTTCCGACGTTGGGCAGTCCGACGATTCCGAGGGTGAGACTCACGAGTGCAAGAGTCTACGCGGAGCCCTCCACCCGAACACATAGGCCCAGGTAGCTGGGATGGCGGCCGCGAACCCGCCCCATGATCGCCGTATGCGGCGGATCAAGGGCGCGGATCGGTTACTTTCAGGGGACCGGCATATCCGCCTCGCAGTACAGGAGTTGCCCGATGGCGACAATCGAATATCTCCGGACCGATCCCGATCTGCCACCGGTGGGTGTGGTCGATCGCACCCCGATCTCCCCACGCAAGAAGGCGATATTCGCGGCGGTGGCCGTCGTGGGCGCGATCGCCTGGGCGATTCTGGCCATCGCGCGCGGTGAGAATGTCAATGCCGTGTGGATCGTGATCGCCGCGATCTGCACCTACATCCTGGGCTACCAGTTCTACGCTCGGCTCATCGAGTGGAACATCATCAAGCCGCGCGACGATATCGCCACTCCCGCAGAGGAATTGGAGAACGGCACCGACTATATGCCGATGGATCGGCGGGTACTGTTCGGTCACCACTTCGCCGCCATCGCCGGCGCCGGACCGCTGGTCGGTCCGGTGCTGGCCGCGCAGATGGGGTATCTGCCCGGCACGATCTGGATCGTGGTCGGCGTGGTGCTGGCCGGGGCGGTGCAGGACTATATGGTGCTGTGGGCGTCGGTGAAGCGACGCGGGCGCAGTCTGGGCCAGATGGCGCGCGATGAACTGGGCGTGGTCGGCGGGATCGCGGCCCTGGTCGCGGTGCTGGTCATCATGGTGATTCTGCTGGCGGTGCTGGGCATCGTGGTGGTGCAGGCGCTGGCGGCGACCACGGGCGCGGACGGGAAACTGCACGGCGGCAGCCCGTGGGGTGTGTTCTCGATTTCGATGACGCTTCCGATCGCCGTCCTGATGGGCCTGTATCTGCGGTATGTGCGGCCGGGCAAGGTCGGCGAGATCTCGATCGCCGGATTCGTGCTGCTGTTGCTGGCCATCATCTCCGGGCGCTGGGTTTCCGAATGTGGCTGGGGCCGTGAGGCATTCACGCTGTCGGGAACCACAATCGCCTGGATGCTGATCGTCTACGGTTTCATCGCCTCGGTGCTGCCGGTGTGGCTGCTGCTGGCACCGCGCGACTATCTATCCACCTTCATGAAGGTCGGCACGATCGTGCTGCTCGCGGTCGGGGTCGTGGTCACCTGGCCGGTGCTGCACGCGCCCGCGGTGTCCCAGTTCGCGGGTAATTCCAGTGGTCCCGCCTTCGCCGGCAGCCTGTTCCCGTTCCTGTTCATCACCATCGCCTGCGGTGCGCTCTCGGGCTTCCACGCCCTCGTATCCTCCGGCACCACACCGAAATTGCTGGAGAAGCAGTCCCAGGCGCGGATGATCGGCTACGGCGGCATGCTGATGGAGTCGTTCGTGGCGGTGATGGCGATCATCGCGGCGAGCATCCTGGACCAGCATCTGTATTTCGCCATGAACACCAGCGGTCTGAGCAGCGCGCAGGCCGCCGCGGCCAGGGTTAATTCACTCGGCTTGGGTGGCACCCCAATCACCGCGAACGATTTGAACCAGGCGGCCCGCGATGTGGGTGAGCAGGCGATCTTCTCGCGCACCGGTGGGGCGCCCACGCTCGCGGTCGGAATGTCGGAGGTGATGCAGAAGATCATCGGCGGCACCGCGATGAAGTCCTTCTGGTATCACTTCGCGATCATGTTCGAGGCGTTGTTCATCCTCACCACCATCGACGCCGGAACCCGGGTCGCGCGGTTCATGCTCTCGGACACCCTCGGCAATCTCGGCGGCCCGGCCCGCAGGTTCAAAGATCCGTCCTGGCGGCCGGGAGCCTGGCTGTGCACGCTGATCGTGGTCGCGGCCTGGGGTTCGGTACTGCTGATGGGTGTGACCGATCCGCTCGGCGGCATCTACACGCTGTATCCGCTGTTCGGCATCGCCAATCAGCTGCTGGCCGCGGTCGCGCTGACCGTGGTGACGGTGATCGTGGTCAAGAAGGGCATGCTGAAATGGGCCTGGATTCCGGCGATTCCGCTGATCTGGGATCTGATCGTCACCATGACCGCCTCGTGGCAGAAGATCTTCTCCGGGGACAAGAACATCGGCTATTGGACCCAGCATCACAATTATGTCGCCGCCCGCGCCGCCGGGAAGGTCCTGTCGCCGGCCAAATCCATGCGGGATATGGACAAGGTGGTGTTCAACACCTTCGTCCAGGGCACACTGTCGATCATCTTCGCGGTGCTGGTGCTGATCGTGGCTGTGGTCGGCGTCCTCGTCTGTGTGCGGGCGGCCCGGGCGGGCAAGGTCGAGACCACCGAAACCGAGGAGGTGCCCTCGAAGATCTTCGGCCCCTCCGGATTCGTCACCACCGAGGCCGAGAAGGAGGTACAGAGCCAATGGTCCGAACTGGAACGAGCGGGGACGGTACGCGTTCCCGGCGCGGCACCGGTCTCATAACCGAATCCCGCTTTCCGACAGGAGGATTGCTAGCGGCCGGGCGCGTAATCCGTTCGGCCGCCGGATATCTGAATGCGGTGCTGGGCGGACAGGATTACCAGCGGTATGTGGCGCATATGCGACGCACCTATCCGGAACGGCCGATTCCCACCGAACGGGAGTATTGGCGGCAGCGCTACGCGGAGGCCGAACGCAACCCCGCTACCCGCTGTTGCTGAGGCCCGAATCCGTTGCCCCGCTTAGAAACGTGAGCATTTTCGATATCCGTTTCGCGCGGTTCATTCAGAGATCACGCACATATACGGCATCTAAACCTCGGTTATATCGCTAGTTGTCTGTTTTCCGCTAGCCAAGCCGCCGGTGGGCTGCCAAGGTGGACCACGTGAGTGTGAACGGTCTGGATTTCGAGCGCTGCTACCGAGCGGTGGCTACCCGCGACTCCCGTTTCGACGGGCATTTCGTCACGGCGGTGCGGACGACCGGAATCTACTGCCGGCCATCATGTCCGGCCATCACACCGAAACGTTCCAACGTCACCTTCCTGGCCACCGCCGCGGCCGCCCAGCAGAGCGGATTCCGCGCCTGCCGCCGCTGCCTGCCCGACGCCGCACCCGGCTCCCCGCTGTGGAATACCCGCGCCGACTTGGCCTCCCGGGCGATGCGGCTGATCGCCGACGGCGTGATCGAACGCTGCGGCGTACCGGGTTTGGCCGACCAGCTCGGATATTCGCAGCGGCAACTCACCCGGGTGCTCACCGCCGAACTCGGCGCCGGGCCACTGGCCCTGGCCCGCGCCCACCGCGCGCACACCGCGCGGCTGCTCATCCAGACCACGCGAATGCCCATGTCCGACATCGCCTTCGCGGCGGGATTCGCCAGCATCCGGCAATTCAACGACACCGTGCGCGAGGTGTTCGTCGTCAGCCCGACGGTGCTGCGCGAGGAGTCCCGCCGGATGCGTGGCGAGGCGCTGCCGGCCACCGATGGCGCTCTCACCCTGCGGCTGCCATATCGCGAGCCGCTGGACGCGGGCTGGCTGGAATGGTTCCTGGCCGCGCATGCCGTGCCCGGACTGGAGACCTGGGAGGACGGGGTGTATACGCGCGCTCTGCGCACTCCGCACGGCCATGCCACGGTCCGCGCGAGCATTCATCCGGGACATGTCCGGGCCACCCTGGCATTGCACGATATGCGCGATCTGGCGCCCACCGTGGCCCGATTGCGGCATCTGCTGGATCTGGACGCCGATCCGGTCGGCATCGATCTCGCCCTCACCGAAGCCTTCGGCACCGACTCGCCGGGGATCACCGCAGGTATCCGGGTGCCCGGATGTGTGGAAAGCTCGGAGTTGTTGTTGCGCACCATGATCGGACAGCAGATCTCGGTGTCGGCGGCGACCACCCACACCGCGCGACTGGTCGATGCCCTCGGGGAGAACGTCTCCGGCCCGATGCCGCGACTGTTCCCCACCGCCGCGACCATCGCCGAACACGGCACCGAGGTGCTGACCGGTCCGGTCCGGCGCACGGCCTCGATCGTGGGCGCCGCGCGGGCGCTGGCCTCGGGCGAGCTGGAGTTGCACGCCGGGCGCAATGCCGCCGATGTGCGACGTGACCTGCTCGCCCTCGAGGGAGTCGGGCCGTGGACCGCCGATTATGTGACCATGCGGCTGCTCGCCGATCCGGACACCCTGCTGCACACCGATCTGGTGGTTCGTCAGGGCGCCGCCCACTTCGGGATCGATCTGGGCGATACCGAGCGCTGGGCGCCGTGGCGGTCCTATCTGTCGATGCATCTGTGGAAGCGGGCGCTCGTCGAGCGGGCCCAGGGCGGGGCCGAGTTGCTCCCCGCGCCGCGCACGGACCGTCCACGCGCCTCCGGCACGGAAGATCGTCCACGCGCCTCCGGCACGGAAGACCGTCCACGCGCCTCCGGCACGGAAGATCGTCCACGCGCCTCCGGCACGGAAGATCCCCGGACCTCGACCCGGTCTCCGCGAGCCGACACCCTGCGCACGCCGGGTGGCCGTCGCGTCGACATCGGTGACCGGCCGGTCGCCAGGGTCCGGCGCTGAGGGTGTCGGATCAAGCTGTGCTGAATCAAACCGTGTCGGATCAAGCTGTGCCCGATCAAGCGACGACGGTGCGGAGCCGGGAGCCCGACGGTTCCCGGATCACGTGCAGTCGGCTGGGAATTCGCTGACGCATCTCGTCGACGTGGCTGACCACGCCGACCACCCGTCCCCCAGCACGCAGTTCGTCCAGCACGCCCATCACCGCGTCGAGGGTATCGGAGTCGAGGCTGCCGAAACCCTCGTCGATGAACAGGGTGTCCAGTACCAGACCACCCGATTCGGCGGACACCACATCGGCCAGCCCCAACGCCAATGACAGTGAGGCCATGAAGGTTTCGCCGCCGGACAGGGTTTTGGCCGGCCGCACCGCGCCGGTGTAGTCGTCCCTGATGTCCAGTCCCAGCCCGCCCCGGCGGCCACGCGGCCCGGCAGCGTCCGAGTGCACGAATTCGTAACGGCCCCCGGACATCCGGCGCAGCCGTGCCGAGCCCGCGATCGCGACCTCCTCCAGGCGGGCGGCCAGCACATAGGAACGCAGCGACATTTTACGGTTGTTGGCGCCGCGGCCGGCCACCACGCTGGCGAGTTCGTCGAGCTCCCGGTGTGCGCGCTGCAGCGGCGCGATCCGGTCGGCGGCCGCCCACAGCTGTCCGGTCAGGTCCTCGAGCTGGCTGACCTTGCGGGTGTCGTCGGCGTGGGCGGCCACAGCGGTATCGAGTTCGGCGCGCGCGGTATCGGCGGCGGCCCGCAATCCGGCGAGGTCGACCGGCTCGGCCGCCATCGCGGCGCGGACCTCGGGTTCGGCCAGGGTCGCTTCGGCGGTGACCCGCAGGCGCTCGGCCGCAGCGAGTTCGGACTCCAGCTCGGTCTGCCGATCGGCGGTGCGCCGCACCCGCTCGACAATTTCAGCGTAGGCGGTGAGCTGGGAGAAGTCCGGTTCGCCAGCGCTGATTCGCGGTCCGGCGGGGATGTCGAGTTCGGCGGTGCGGGCGGCCTGCCGGACGCGGTCGGCGGCAGTGGCGAACTGATCGCGCGCCACCTCGGCGTCGGCCCGGGCGCCTCGCAGCCGGTCGGCGTCCTCGATCAACGCTTCCAATCGGGCCTGCCGGGCATCGACCGTCCCATCCGCACCGGCGGCGGCCCGCACTCGGCCGGTGAGTTCGGCCAGCCGGCGGTCGGCAGTGTCGATGCGCTCCTGTATTGCGCTACAACGACTTTCGATATCGCGCAGCCGGTCGTTGAGTTCGATTTCGGTCCTGCGCAGGCGATCGATCTCGGCGGCCGATTCCGCGGCGGTGGTCGCGGCGGTGCGGGCGGAGGCGAGGCGGGCCGCGGTCTGCTCGAGGGCGTCGGCCAATTCGGCTCGATCGGCTCGGCCGGTGCGTTCGGCGAGAACATCGATCCGGCGTTCGAGCTGGTCGCGGCGTGATCGCGCCTGTTCGCGAACCTGGTCGGCGGCGCGTTCGGCGCGCGCCGCCCGTTGCTCATCAGCCGTGGTCACCGTGTGCTCGGCGGGTCGCGCGGGTGCCGGATGTTCGGCCGATCCGCACACCGCACAGGGCTGCCCCGCGGTCAGTTCCCCGGCGAGTTCAGCCGCCATACCGGCCAGCCGCCGCTCCCGAATCGACAGGATGGTGTCCCGGGCGTCATTGTGCGCTGTCCGAGCGGACTCGAATTCCGCTGTCGCAGTTTCTAATTCGCCTCGCAGGCGGATGAGTTCGGTCGCCGCTTCGGCGGCGCCGCGCAAACGCTCGCATTCGCGTTCCAGACCCGGTAGTCCCGCCGCCGTATCCGCGGCCCGACGATGCGCCAGCTCGGCGGCGTGAATTCGGTTCGGCAGGTCAGCGCGCTGGTGTGTCACCTGCTCGCGCTCGCGCTCGGTGGTCGCGAATCGGCTACGCAGCGCGGCCAATTCGTCCGATAGCCGACCGGCCGCCTCGGCATCGGCGCGCACCTGCGCCAACACTCCGATGTGAGCGGACCAGGCCCGCAGTGCGGACTCCAGACCGGCGGCGGACTCTTGCTGGTCACCCTGATGTCCCGAACTCCCGAGCCCGCCTTCACGCCCGCGGCTCGCGGCGGATGCCGCGAAATCCACCGAGAACAGTTCCAGTTCCAGGGCGGTGTCCTGCTCGGCAGCCCGCATCTCCGCCCCCTCGGCACCGGTGGCGGTCGTATCGACGGCCCGCTCCGCACCGGGTAGTGCCGACAGACCCGCCGCCAGCTCGGTATCGCGCAGTTCCGCGGACACGAGATCTGCTGCCGCCCACGCAGTTCCCTCCAGTTCGGCGCTCTCCGGCTCGAGCAGAAGCTCTCCGAGCCGCTCGGCGATCTCGCACACCGCCTCGGTGCGCCGCCGGGCCGCGACAGCCGCGCCGCGGGCCGAATCGAGGGCGGCCGCAACGGGTTCCACGCGACGCGACCGCTCGAGTTCGTCCCGAATTCGCTCGCGGTCGGATGCTCCGGCCGCGATCTCGTCGAGCCGGCGGCGCGCCTGCACGCCGCGCCGGCGACGCTCGGCCACCCGATCCTGTTCCTCGGCAACCCGATTCCGCTCCTCAGCGACGCTCCGGCATCGCTTCAGCTCGAGGGCCGAACGGTCGGCGGCCTCCCGGGCGGCGCGCAGCAGCGGCTCGGACCAGGCCACCGCGTCCAGCGGATCCACCGCCGAATCGGCCCCGAGACCGGTGGTGACCGCGACCTGCGCGACCAGCCGGTCCACGGCCTGCCGGTGCACCTCCACCTGATTCTTGCTCTCGGACCGCCGCTCGAGCAGCCACTGTTCGGCGATGCCGAAGCGGGCCGTGTCGAACAGCCGCTCGAGCAGCTTCTCCCGGCCCTCGTTATCCGATCGCAGGAAACGCGCGAATTCCCCCTGCGGCAGCAGCACCACCTGGAAGAACTGATCGGCGCTCATCCCCAGCAGTTGCCCCACCACATCACCGATATCGGGGATGCGGGACAGGTTCTGGCCGCGCCCGTCCAGCCATTCCAGTGTGGCCGACGCGTTTTCGGTACGGGTTCCGGTACCTCGCTTCTTCGGGCGCTCGAACTCCGGTGTGCGGGTCAGGCGCAGTCGCCGCCCGCCGAGGGTGGCCTCGAGCCGCACCCGCGGCGGGGTCTGCGGATCGGCGTGATCGGAATGCAGGCGCTTACTCTCCCCACGCGCACCGGGCACCCGGCCGTAGAGCGCGAAGGCGATCGCATCCAGCACGGTCGTCTTGCCCGCACCGGTATGACCGTGCAGCAGGAACAATCCGTCGGCGCCGAGCTCGTCGAAATCCACGCTGGTGGTTTCGGCGAACGGACCGAACGCCGTCACCTCCAGCCGATGCAGTCTCACGCCGAGATCTCCCGGTCGGACGCCCGCACCTCGGCGGCGGGTTCGCGGCGCGCGACCGCCAGCGCCTGCTCGATCAGGCGCCGCTCGCCCGCGGTCGGTGGCTCGCCTCGGACATCGGTCAGGAAACTGCGCGCGACCTCGGTATCGCGGCGGCCGCGCACGCGCTCCCGGTAGTGCAGCGGGGTATCGGCGTCCGGCCGTTCCCATTCCACGTGCACCGCGTGCGGGAACCGTTCCCGCAGTTTGCGTAGCGCGTCGACCGGGCGGGCCGGGTCGGTGAGGGTGGCCGAGACGTAATCACCTTCGGCACTGTCGAATTCGGAATCGGTCAGCAGATCCT
>JAFMQT010000419.1 GCA_017354515.1 Nocardia sp.
GCAGCGATTTCGCGAAAACCGCCTTCCTGCAGGGCAAGCTGGCGCTGTTCCAATCCGGAAGCTTCACTCTCGCGCAGATCGCGCAGCAGGCCCGATTCGGCTGGGGTATCGCGATGATCCCTGCCGGGCCGGCCGGGCGGGTCAGTACCGACAACGCCATCGGCCTGGCCGCCAATGCCCGCACCGCCCACCCGGATGCGGTGCGCCGGGTACTGGCCTGGCTCGGCAGCCCCGAAGGCAACCGTCATATCGCCGATAACGGTGCGGCCGTTCCGGCAGTCGTCGCCGATCAGCGGCTGTATCGGCGGTACTGGTCGGATCGGGGGGTCGATGTGTCCGCCTTCTTCGATGTACTCGACGGCCCGCGCATCGGATCCGGTGGCGGGCCCGGATTCGCGGCAGCCCAGCAGGCGATGGATCCGATATTCGACGAGATGTTCCTCGGCCGGATTCCGGTGCCGGAGGCCCTGCGCCGGGCCCAGTCCGCGGCCACGGCGGCCACGCGGAATTGAGCTCAGATCCGGCTGTGATCGACCAGCGGGGTGCGCGGGCCGAAGGCGGGCTTGCGCGCCTGACCGGTGATCTCGAGTAATCGGATCGCGCGATATCGGTGCGGGCGCAACGGTTCCAGATATTCGACCATCGCGTCGTCGTCGAGCGGGCGGCCGAGCAGTGTCCATCCGACGATGGCGGCGAGGTGGAAATCGCCGACCGACAGCGCATCGGCGTCGCCGAGGGCGCGCTGGGCGATCTCGGCGGCCGTCCACACGCCGATTCCCGGAATCGCGCACAGCTGCCGGGCGGCCCGCACCGGTTCCATGGTGGCTGCCCGTTCGAGGGCGCTCGCCCGGGTAGCGGCGGTGACCAGGGTGCGGGAGCGGCGCGGATCGACATTGGCCCGGTGGTACTCCCAGGACGGGATCGTGCGCCAGACCTCGGGGGTCGGCGGCACCCGCAGGGGGACCGGGGTCGGTCCGGGCGCCGGCTCCCCGTACTTGCGGACCAGGGTGCGCCAGGATGCCCGAGCAGTAACCGAATGAACGCGCTGTTCCAATACCGCCGGCGCCAGCGCCTCGAAGATCAGGCCGGTGCGCAGCATGCGCAGGCCCGGATGGCGGCGAAAGGCCGCCGCGATCCGGGGATGTTCGGGTGTGAAGTCACTCACGTCCTCGTCCAGGCACAGCAGGTGCGGCAGGTGTTCCAGGAACTCCTCGGCCCCCGGCCCCCAAGCCCGCGCGGTCACGGTATCCGGGCCGCCTTGGGCGAGCCGGTAGGTGACCGGGCCGGTGGCCGGTCGTGAGGCCCGCCAATGCGCCCCGTCCCGGGAAACGTGGTGGCAGGGGTCGTATCGGCCGCGCTGCAGGGGCGCCAGGGTGGGTGCCAGGCTCAGCGGCCGGAACGTGGTGATCGTGCGTTCGAGCCCAGCGTCGCATGCCCGTCCGGTCCCGATATCGGCCCTCATCACCGCACTATTGTGCGTCGCGATCGCCGGTGGTTGTCGGAGGGCCCGGCTATCAGAGCCATCGTTGGGAACCCGATTCGCAGGAAATTGGGCGGTAACGGGAGTATTAAGTGGTCCGATTGACCTGAAGGATGGTTAAATCAGCAATCGTTCAGCTACACACAGTGGAGGTGTCATGATTACCAACTTCTTGAATCTGATCCTGGGCGCACTGCCTGCCGGTAGTTCCGGCTACAGCGTCCCGCCGGGGACCCTGCCTTCCGGTAGCTGATCGCGCCGTCGATGTGCCCGCCGTCCGCGACGGCGGGCGTTCGCCGTTCATTCCCCGCTCGAGTCGTCGGTGAGGTGCTGACCGACCAGATATCGAGCCAGGTGATAGCCCTGCCGCCCGGCCAGTTGGGCCGCCTGGGTCCGGCAGGAGAAGCCGTCTGCCAGCAGTACGGTCGAGGAATCGGCCGCACGCAGGGCGGGGAGCATCGCGGTTTCCGCGACCGCCACCGATGTGTCGTAATGCCCGGATTGCATCCCGAAGTTCCCAGCAAGTCCACAGCATCCGGAAATTTCCGTAATGTCCGCACCGCTGGCACGCAGTATTCGCCGATCGGGCTCGAACCCCAGCTCCGCGTACTGGTGGCAGTGAGGTTGTATCAGCACGGTGTCACCGGACCGATCCGGAGGCTGCCAGTCCGGCTGCTCGGTCAGGAATTCCGCGAGGGTGCGGACCGCCCCTGCCAGCGATGCCGCCCGCGGATCCGCGGGCAGTAGTTTCGGCAGATCCACCCGTAGTGCCGCGGTACAGGAGGGTTCCAGACCCACGACCTGCCCGCCGGCCCGAATATGCTCGGCGAGGACATCCACGGTTGCGCGCAGGCGTTTGCGCGCGCCGTCGAGCTGACCGGTGCTGATCCAGGTCAAACCGCAGCACACCCGGTGCGCCGGAATCTCGACGCGATATCCGGTCGCTTCGATGAGTTGTGCCGCCGCCCAGCCGATCTCCGGGACGAAGGCGTCGGTGAAACTGTCGACCCACAGCATGACCACCGGACGGTCCCGATTCTCCGTACTCACACTCCACTGCCGCCGCAGCGATCGCGCGGCGAGCCGGGGAACGGACCGCCGAGGGTCCAGGCCGGCGAACCGCATTCCGGTGCGCCGCATCCGGGCGCCCCCGGTGAGTGCGTTGGCGACCGCGGGCGCCGCAGTCGCGACCGCCAGCCAGCGCGGTAGCTGCCCGAGGACATAGTGGTCCAGCGGACGCATCCGACCCCGGTACTTCCGGTACAGCGTCTCGGATTTGTAGGTGGCCATATCCACCCCGGCCGGACAATCCGTGGCGCAGGCGCGGCAGGCCAGACATAGATCCAGCGACTGCGCCACCGCTTCGTCCCGCCAGTCGAGATCACCGCGCACCACCTCCTGCAGCACCCGGGCCCGGCCGCGGGTGCTGTCCTTCTCATCGGCGGTAGCCAGATAGGACGGGCACATGAAACCGCCGGCGGCGCGGGTATCGGCGCGGCATTTCCCGACGCCCACGCAGCGGTGTACCGCATCGCCGAAATCGCCCTCGGCGAAGGTGAATCCGCCCGAATCCGGTACCGGCGACGCACCCGCCAGCCGCAGGCCGGAATCGACTGGTGCGGGATCGACCAGAATGCCCGGGTTGAGTAGGTCATCGGGATCGAAGAGTCCCTTGAACTCGGCAAAAGCGCCCAGCGCACGGGGCGAGTACATGCGTGAAAGCAGTTGCGACCGGGCGCGTCCGTCACCGTGTTCGCCGGAGGCCGAGCCGCCGAACCGCACCACCAGATCGGTGGCCTCGATGAGGAACTCGCGGAAACGCTCGGTCGCCCGGGCGATCGGAAAGTCCAGGCGCACATGCATACAGCCGTCACCCATATGCCCGTAGAGCAGGCCATCGAGCCGGTGCGCGCGCATCAGCTCCGCGAAGTCACGCAGATAATCACCGAGTCGTTCGGGCGGGACCGCGGCGTCCTCCCATCCGGGCCAGGCCGGATCTCCGGCCGGGGTACGCCCGGCCAGGCCGGCGCCGTCGGCGCGGATTCGCCACAGCCGAGCGGCGATCGCGGGGTCGGTGACGATCCGGGTATCGACCGCCCCGCAGCCGCGCGCCACCCCCAGCGCCGACTCGTACGCGAATTCCTCGGTGTCACCGGAGAATTCGACGAACAGCCAGGCACCACCGCGGGGCAGCGGCGGGACCGGACGGCCGTGCGCCCGCACCACGTCGACCAGCCGGGCATCGAGTCCCTCGACCGCGGTCGGAGCACCCGCCATCACCGACTTCACATCGTCGGCGGCGGTCGGCATATCCGGATATCCCAGGACGGCGACCACGCTCGCTCGCGGGATCGGCACCAGTTCGACGGTCGCCTCGAGCAGCAGACCGCAGGTCCCCTCCGATCCGACGAACGCCTTCGCGATCGACGAACCCCGTTCCGGGACAAGATATTGCAGACCGTATCCGGAGGCCTGCCGGTCGAAGCGGCCCAGTTCGGTGCGCAGCAGCGCCAAGTTTCGCTGGGTGAACCCGCTCAGGCCCGGCACCGCACCCAAGTCCTGTCCGAGTACGCGCTCGATCCCGGTGCCATCCAGGACGCGCAGTTCACGTACGGTATCGGAGGTCCGGCCCCAGGCCACCGCACGCGGACCGCAGGCGTTGTTGCCGATCATGCCGCCGAGCGTGCAGCGATTCTGTGTGGAGGGGTCCGGACCCAAACGCAGACCGTATTCGGCCGCCGCGCGTTGCAGATTAGACAGCACCAGGCCCGGTTGCACGCGTGCGCAGCGTGCGTCCGCGTCGATCGACAGCACCGCGGACATGTGGCGACTGAAATCGAGGATCACGCCCGGTCCGATGGCATTGCCCGCGACCGAGGTTCCGCCGCCGC
>JAFMQT010000114.1 GCA_017354515.1 Nocardia sp.
ACCGCCGGCCGGTCCGGTATCCGCCTGGCCAGGGTCGGCGGCAGGAAGACTATCCGCATGTCGGTGTCGCCGTAAGCGCTGTGCCGATGGGCGATGTGGGCAGGTGTCCACGCAATCCTGTTGGCCGGGACGATCGAGGTGCCGTAGTCGGTGTGCACGGTCAGGACGCCGGTAGATCCTTTCGGTGGTCGCCGATAGGTTGCCGAATATGTCTGTGACACCGTCGAATCCGAACACGGCCCCAACGGACTACTGGACCTGCGCGATATCATCGAATTCATCCACGAGGCCGGAGAGATGAGCGAGCAGGACCTCGCCCACCTGATCGACCAATTCGGCCCCCGAGGCCAGGAGGTAGCCGTGACCACCGCAGAACGCATCCAAGCCCGTGGCCGGGTCGAAGGTCGGGCAGAAGCCCTGCTCACTCAGCTCGCGGCCAAGTTCGGTCGCCTCCCGGCCGGAATCGTCGACCGCGTCCACAACGCGACACCCGAGCAGCTGAACGACTGGACCGTGCAGATCCTGTCCGCCACCACCCTCGACGAACTCTTCGAATAGGCCCGCTGTGGCGGGGCTTACGGGTTCATCAGGCGGGTTATGGTGTGGCGGAAGCGGTCTGGGGTGCAGGGGGTGATTTGCAGGTCGCCGTGGCGGTGGGCGTAGGTGTAGCGGCCGTCGTCGGTGACGTCGAACCAGCTCATATAGGTCGGTGGCCAGGGTCGGTCGGCGTGGCGATCGGCGCGGACCTCGATATGGCCTTCGCTGGTGCGGGGTGCGGCCAGGAGGTCACGGATTCGGTCGGCGACCGACGGCTCATCGCGCACCATCCAGTCGTCGGAGGTGTCCCGCAGCCGTTCGACGCTCTCCACCAGCGGCTGTCTGCGTCCTCGGGCGGTCTCGCCGGAGACGGCGGCGCACACTTTCGGGATGAGTTCCGCCGACCCCACCTGCACGATGATGTTGCCGCCGGTGGCCGGGTCGGCGGTGGCACGCTGCACCATGGTGACGCCGACCGTGGTGACCACCGCGCCGTACACCCGCAACGGCGTCCCTCTGTGGGTGCCGAGCATGGCGATGGAGATGTCGGGGTCGGCGGCGACCCGCAGCACCGGCAGCAGATCCGGGTCGTCGGTCACCGGCAGCCGGGACCGCAGTTCGCCGCGCAGCCGCTGCCAGTCGTCCTCACTGTCGATATCCGGATAGACGGCCAGCGGGATCGGGATCCGGTCCCAGCCGATCTCCTCCCAGCAATACAGGAACTCCGCTGGGGTGAACTCCCATCTCACCGGCGTCTGCGCTCCTGTTCGGATTCCGGACTCTGCGTGTCGGCTTCCGGGTTCTTCCCGAATACCGGTGGTGCGGCCTTGACCGGATCGCCGATCAGGTCCCGCGCATTGCGTTCGTTGACAAGCAGTTCGGGTTTGCCCTTGTGCTCCTTGTCCTTTTCCTTACCTTTCGCGCCCGGCATCCCCATACCCGGAAATCCGGACGCTCCCGCCGCTGCGGCGGCAGGGCGGACGCTCTCGGTTCCGGACGTTCCGGCACCAGAGCGACCCGGTCCCGGCAGACTGCGGCCCGGCCCGCCCTTGGCATCTCCCGAACCTGGCAGACCACCTGAGCCGCCACCGCCGAAGCCGCCATCCGGCCCACCGAAGCCCGCCGCACCGGAGCCACCACTACCGGGCGACCATCCAGCCGGGGTGACCGCATCGGCGCCGTGGGTTGATCCCGCTCCGGGCAGGCCGCCGGTCCCGGTTCCGGCGGCAGCCGGGGTCGTACCGTCTCCGGCACCCGATCCCGGTCCGCCCGGATGCTGCCCCTGCTGATCGGGGTTGCCCCCTGCGCCAGATTGGTCTCTGGGAGCACCTGGCTTATCCCCGGGCGCGGTGCCGTGTTGCCCTGAATTCGGTTGTGCGGCTGCACTACCGCCCGGGCCACCAGCGGGGCCGACGCCCGGGCCGGCAGTGCCCGGGGCCAAGCCACCACCAGCAGGCCCCTTCGGCGGTGTGTAAGTTGGAACCTGTTGTCCCACAACGGGGTACACGGGCATGTAGTAGTTCATCATCGCGCGCTGCGCCTGCTGTTCGGCCTCGGAGGCACTGGCCACATTCCCTATCACCGCGCCGGGCAGTGGGGCGCCCGGAATCGGGCCGGTATGGGCGGCGGCGGGGACCGGCGGGACGGCACCCTTGACTACTGCAGCTGCGTCGGTGGCACTTTCGACTCGGCTGGCGACACTCTGGGTCACATTGTGCATATCGGCGAGTTCATCGGTGAAGCGCTTGGTCGCTTCCTGAATCGCATCGGCCGCGGAACCAGCGAGGGCGCCCGAGGCGAGGGTCTGATGCACCTTTCCACCCAGCCCCATGCTGTTGAACATCGCCGAATCGGCGAGTTGCTTCCAGGTCTGGGCGTGGTCCTGCATGGTGGCTGGGGTCATGCTCTGCAGACGGTCCAGGATCTCCTGGTGCCGCATTGTCAGAAACGACTCCCGGAACGTCACGTAATCGGGGTCGTGATCAGCATTTCTAACCAGGTCAGCAGATTCCCGGGCCGACTTCGACGCCGACTGTGCCCCATCCTTTTTCCGCTGCAAGTCCAGGGTCATCCTCGGATCGCCGGTCACGTTGGCGATCATCGAGTCGATAAAATTCGAATTCTGGTTGCCAGAGTCACCATCGGTCATGATCAGTTGTCCTTACCGATATACGGTTCCAACGCAGTCGCGGTCTCGACAATTTGATCGCATCCTTTAATCCCCTTCACTAGCCCAGGGGTATTCATAATAACGGCAACTTCGAAATAACCAACTTTGGTCCTCATATCCAGCTGACAGTCCTGCGAGCCCGTCTTGTTTACGATTATCGCCTCTCGGCCATCAATCTGTAGACCTTGCTGCCTGATCTGCTGGGAATATTTCGCCTTATCTTCCTCTAGAGTGATATTCCCGGATAAAAGCTGAAGACCCGAGTCTTTACTATCGAATTGGCAGGTAAGAAACGTGTACTCTCCCACGGCATCAGCCAACCGCGCCCGACTGGACACGTCAAAGCCCAGCTTGGCCACGGCATCGTCCGGAACCCAAGTACACGGATCGAAGACAACCTTCGGGCGGCCACTGTCGCGAGCTTCCTGTTTGTCCTGGGGTGGCGGTTGGATTGAGGATCCCGTCAACGTGGGCCGTCCACTGGTCGTCGCCGAGCCATCAGCACCCTGTACACCACTGGCCGTAGGGGCCGGTGCAGAATCACTGCCAGAATCACAAGCAGCAACGAACATGGCAATAATCGATAATGCGCCCGCAATGCATGATCGGCTACGCAGGAACATGCGGAGTCTCCTTTCCAGCTGCGGAAACCGCAGCCGCATTTGCCGCATCAACTTCCTCTATGAGCCCAGCAGCCTGGAGAATGGCAGCCTGCATTCGGTACGCAGATTCTTCTGCAGCTCGGTACGCTTCGAACGCTTGAACCGCCTTCTTTGAAAAGCCCGACTGTAGTTGCTGAGATGAAGTAAACCCTCCGAAGCCGCCCACCTCGACGAGAGCCTTGGCAGTCTTTTGACGTTGCTCCATCTCCTCCGCGAACCACTGATAGTGCCCGGCGAGTTCGTGGGCCGCCTCCTTCGACATCTTCAGAGTGCCCGCGGCCACCGCACCCTGCAGCTGACCTACCGCATCATGTCCGAGCGCCACCGCGACCCCTCCGATCTCATCATCCACCTGTCGCTACTGACTTGGACGCAGCCCATCACGTCCCGGTTCCCACCAACTTTGACAGGGTATCGGCCAATGCTGGCGGATCGGCTCCACAGTCCGCATGCCAGAAACCCCCTCGAAACGACCGGACCGCACGCCCGGCACCTCCCCCGAACTTAACAGGCCCGCCCAGATGGATCCAGGATCACCGACGAGGGCCCCGCACAAGCTTCTTCCCAGCGGCGATCCACGCGCAGCTCGAGCCAGTGGCTCAGCGGGGCATCTCGTCTACGAATAGATCGGGCAGTGTCGTACCGAGCACTTCGCTCAGCGCGATCAGCGTCCTCAATCTGGGATTGGCGGGGGCCTTCGTCTTGCGCACACTCCAGCCGCTTTCGAGTAGCTGGTAGTGGTTGCGGCTGATGCCGGCGGCGTGCGCGACCTGTTCCTGGGTCAGTCCCCTGGCTTCGCGCAGTGTGGCCAGTCGCTGTCCCAGCATCGCCGCGAGACGCTTCTCGACGGCGGATTCGGGCACCTCATGGAGGTTTCCGAGGCATTGCGCCCGCGTCGACCATCTATAGATGGCATCATGGCCGGGTATTTGTCCTGCCATCTATAGATGGCCCAGTTGTCGAGTGGGGGTGCGTGGTGGCTGAGTCGATCGACAACCCGATCTTGAACTCGCCGTACGACCCGCCCACCCGATACTTCGAGATCGGCCGGCACGGACCAACCGGTGTCATCAAGGAGGGGCGGCGGCCGAGCGAGTCGCTGATTCCGATCGCCCAGGCGCGCAAGGGGTCGGCGAAGGCGGTCCAGGAAGAGATCGACTTCGACCTCACCCACGAACGCCGCTCGGTCAACTCGCTCGTCAACGAACTGCGACGCGATGTCGGCCTGTGGCGGCAGCGTGGCTACGAACGGGTGACGCCGGTCAGCCGAAAGCTATTGCAGCACTGGGCCGATCCGCATCGCGAGAACCGGGTGATGTTCTGTCAGCGTGAGGCCGCGGAGACCGCGATCTTTCTCGCCGAGGTCGCCGGCCGCGACACCTACCGCGACTGGCGGGTGGAGTTCGCGAACCGCAACGAGGAACATAATGCCGGGCTCCCCCGCGTCGCCCTCAAGATGGCGACCGGCTCGGGCAAGACGGTCGTCATGGCGATGCTCATCGCCTGGCAGACGCTCAATAAGGTCACCAGTCCGCGCGATGCGCGTTTCACCAAACAGTTCCTGGTGGTCACGCCCGGCATCACGATCCGCGACCGGCTGCGGGTCCTGCAGCCCGGCGATCCCGACAACTATTACGACAAGCGTGAGCTCATTCCGCCCGACCTGAAGGGTGTGCTGGGGCAGGCGCAGATCATCATCACCAATTACCACGCCTTCCTGCCGCGCGATGCGAAGGAGATCAAGGGCGTCGCGGCCACCACCCGCAAAATATTGCTGGCGGGCAAGCGGATCGATCCGTTCGAGGAGACACCGGACGCGATGGTCGCCCGCGTCCTGCGCGATTTCGCGGGCTCGGGCAAGCAGCAGATCATGGTCCTCAACGACGAGGCCCACCACTGCTATCGCGATCGTCCGATCGTCTCCGGCAAGCTGTCCAGGGAAGAGGACGAGGCCAACAAGGAGGCGCGCGTCTGGTTCAAGGGAATCCAGGCGATCGCCCGCCGGGTCGGTGTCAAGCAGGTCTACGACCTGTCGGCCACGCCGTTCTACCTCTCCGGTTCCGGATACAACGAGGGGCATATCTTCCCTTGGGCCGCAAGTGATTTCTCGCTCATGGACGCGATCGAGTCGGGCATCGTCAAGGTTCCCCGCACGCCGGTGGATGACGACGCGGCCGGTCAGCTCGTCACATATCTCAATCTCTGGGAACACGTCGGAGATAAGCTGCCCAAGCGCAAGTCCGCGAAGAACGCGGACTTCTCCAAAAGGTTTCCGCCGGAGGTGCTCGAGGGCGCGCTGCGCAGTCTCTATGCGAGCTACGAGAAGTCGTACGCTTATTGGCAGGAGAAGCTCGAGCCGCTGGGCGAGACCCCACCGGTGTTCATCGTCGTCTGCCCCAACACCGTTGTCTCAAAACTGGTCTACGACTGGATCGCCGGTCACGAACAGGCGGGCACGCCGATTCCGCGCCCGGGCAAGCTCGAACTGTTCAGCAACATCGTCGACGGCACAACCCTCGCCCGGCCGCGCACGATCCTGGTCGACTCCGCGCAGCTCGAATCCGGGGACGCGCTGAAGGCCGAATTCCGGCAAGCCGCGGCTGCCGAAATCGAGGCGTTCAAGGCGCAATACCGGCTCGCGCACCCGGGTGCCGACACCGAGAAGATCACCGACGAGGACATTCTGCGCGAGGTGATGAACACCGTCGGCAAGCCAGGCATGCTTGGGGCCGGCGTGCGCTGTGTGGTCAGCGTTTCGATGCTCACCGAGGGGTGGGATGCGAATACGGTCACGCATATCCTCGGCATCCGTGCATTCGGCAGTCAGTTGCTCTGCGAGCAGGTGGTCGGGCGCGGTCTGCGGCGGCGCTCCTACACGCCGAACGAGCACGGCCTGTTCAATCCCGAGTACGCCAATATCTACGGCATACCGTTCGCGTTCATCCCATCGGATCGCGCCACAAAAGAGCCACTGCCGAAACCGCCTGCGGTCGAGGTGTATTCGGTACCGGACCGCGAGCATTTGCGGATCAGATTCCCCAAGCTGGACGGGTATCGGATCGAAATACCCGACGCACCACTACTTTTCGACACAGAGGAATTGCCGCGATTCGTCATCGGCGCCGGCGAGGTGCCGACATGGACCGAAAGTGCGGCGATCGTCGGCCAATCCGAACGAATCACCGACCGCGATCCGCGCTCGTTCCGCAAGCAGGAGATCGCGTTCGCCCTCGCGCAGCGCGTCCTCGAGCAATACCTCGAACTCGACCAGAATCGCCGACCCTGGCTGTTTCCCCAATTGGTGCGAATCTGCACGAGGTGGATTGACGACTGTGTGGTCGAACGCGATGGCCGCAGCATCGGGAATCTGCTCACCATCGACGAATTCCGTTCGCGCGCAGCGGAGGACATCTACGCCGCGATCGCCGTGCAGGAGGGCGATCGTCGTGGTCGGCTGCGCCCGATGCTTCGCCTATTCGACCCCGAGGGCTCGACCGCGGACGTGCGGTTCTATACCCATAAACAGGCGATCGACACTGAGAAGTCCGAGGTCAGCCACGTTGTGCTGGACGGCACGGGCGGCAACACCTGGGAACAGATCCTGGCGTTGGAGTGCGAGCTGAACCCGAAGGTCGCCGCGTACGTGAAGAACGACCACCTGGGCTTCAGCATCCCGTATATCCATAATGGCCGCAGTCATTCCTACGTGCCGGACTTCTTGCTGCGACTCGTGCCCGGTGACGGCGAAAACCTCGATCGCACGCTGATCGTCGAAGTTTCCGGCGGGCAGAAGAGTCCCGGACCGACGTGGGAGAAGGCGCGCACCGCGCGCTACAGCTGGTGCCCTGCGGTCAACAACCACAGTGGTTTCGGCCGGTGGGGATACGTCGAGATCACCGAGATGGCCGGTGTCCGTGAGCGTTTGAACGAGGCCATCGACCTGTTGTACGCGGACGCGCCGATCATCGGCGATCCGGATCGGCTCGATTTCGATGAGGTGCGACGTGGCGCGTAAGCCGAAGCCGACCGGGCCGACTCCCGTGGAATCCATCCTCCACGAGGACAAGCGGACGAACATTCCGACCGCCGACGCGCAAGACTTCATCGACCCGACAACGCAAGCGCCGGAACAGGTTCGCTACCCCCGCGATCCGAGTCTCGACCCGCAGCTGGTGTGGCGCGGCAAGGATGAGCAGGACAGCGGCGACCTCGTCACGGATGCGCCGCCGATCTACATCCAGGAGAAGATCGACCCGCGGGTGCTGATCGAAAACCTGAGGGATACGGCCGCTCGCCCCGAGGACGAGCCGGAATTCACCCTGTTCGACACCTTCGACGGCCTGGACGAGCTGTCGCAGATCGAGTTCTACCGGCATCAGGCGAACTGGTCCAACCGCATGATCCTGGGCGATTCGCTGCAGGTCATGGCCTCGCTCGCCGAGCGCGAGGAACTGCGCGGAAAAGTCCAGATGGTCTATGTCGACCCGCCGTACGGCATCAAATTCGGGTCCAACTGGCAGGTTTCGGCGCGCAAACGTGATGTCAAGGACGGCAAGCTCGACGATGCTGCGCGAGAAGTGGAGCAGATCAAAGCCTTTCGTGATACGTGGGAGCTGGGTATCCACTCGTATCTGTCGTATTTGCGCGATCGGTTGATGGCTGCACGGGATCTGTTGACCGAGAGCGGGTCGTGCTTCGTCCAGATCGGCGACGAGAACGTGCATCTCGTGCGTAGTTTGATGGACGAGATATTCGGGAGCGAGAATTTCGTCGCAACAATCGTTGCGCAAAAGACAACGGGCGCTGGCAGTCCAGGGGTTTTACGCTCCATTCCCGCCGTCTTTGACGAGATCATCTGGTATGCACGCGCTCGTGACGTCATGAAGTATCGTGCGCTGTGGCACAAGAAGTCGGTTGGTGAGCGCGGCGGAAGTCTATACACCCAGCTCCGATTGCCTGATGGAACGTCGCGCCCATTGACTCCTGGCGAGAAGGCAGGCGAACCGCCTCCACAAGGAGGACGTATTTTCGGTGTTGACACTCTGATCTCCAGTTCGGGTGTCGACAAGACACGGTACCCTGTTGAACTCGAAGGTCGCACCTATAGACCAAACCCCGGCGTGTGGAAAACGAGCGAATCAGGAATGGCGAAACTCGTCACGGCCCGACGCATATATGCAGGCACCGGAAAGCACCTCGGTTACGTGCGGTTCCTTGACGACTTTCCTGCATTTCCAATGAACAATGTATGGACAGATACCATCGGCCAGAACCAGTTCGGTGGCGACAAGATTTACGTAGTTCAGACTGCAAACAAGTTGGTCGAGCGCTGCATGCTCATGTGCTCCGATCCCGGTGATCTCGTCCTCGATCCCACCTGCGGTTCGGGCACATCAGCTTTCGTTGCCGAGCAATGGGGTCGTCGCTGGATCACGATCGACACCTCACGCGTCGCACTCGCGCTGGCCCGGCAGCGACTGATGGGTGCCAGATTTCCGTACTATCTCGTGGCCGACAGCACGGCGGGCAAGGCGAAGGAAACCGAGGCAAGCGGCAAGCCCGCGCCGCCCGGACCCGTCACCAACGACATCCGGCACGGATTCGTCTACGACCGTGTCCAACACATCACGCTGAAATCGATCGCGAACAACCCCGAAATCAAGGAAGGGATGACAAGCGCAGAAGTCGACGAGGCCATCAAGCGGCACGCCGACTCCGAATATCTATACGACAAACCATTCGAGGACAAGAAGAAGATCCGCGTAGCCGGACGGTTCACCGTGGAGAGCATTTCCCCTTACCGCTCCGTCGCATTCAGCGGCAATGTCGACGATGCGAACCGCGAGACGATCAGTGAAGCCGCCGGCGCCAACGATACGGACAGCGCGACCTTCGAGCAGTCGATCCTGGACAACCTCGCCCGCGCCGGCATCCAGAATGGTGCTCGCCAGGAGCGTATCGAGTTCGCCGCCGTCGATTCCTATGCGGGACAGTTCATTCAGGCCATCGGCGATCGTCGCTCAGAGAATGACGCGCCGGCGTCGCGCATCGGTCTGGCGCTCGGCCCGCAGTACGGCACGGTCGGACCGTCGTTCATCAAAGATGCTGCCCGCGAGGCGAACCGGGCGAAAGATATCGACCTGCTCTGCGTCCTGGCGTTCGCGTTCGACCCGCAAGCGACAGGCGTCACCGAGGATGACGGTCTCACCGTCACGGTCAGCGACGAGGGTTTCGCCAATGTGGCCGGTGAGCGTCGCCTGGGGCGCATCCCGGTGCTGCTGGTCCGGATGAATTCCGATCTGCTGATGGGCGAGGATCTCAAGAAGACCGGCGCCGGAAACCTTTTCACCGTCTTCGGCGAACCCGATATAGAACTGCACGAGACCGACGGAAAGCTCGTCGTCGACCTACGCGGCGTCGACGTCTACAACCCGACCACCGGCGAAATCCGGTCCAAGGACACCGGCCAGATCGCGCTGTGGATGATCGACACCGAATACAACGGCGAAGCCTTCTTCGTCCGCCACTGCTACTTCACCGGCGGCAACGACCCATACAAGCGCCTCAAAATCGCCCTGAAGGCCGAAATCGACCCGGACGCATGGGAATCGCTGTACCGGACCACCTCGCGCCCGTTCCCCCGACCGGAGAGCGGTCGAATCGCGGTCAAGGTCATCAACGACTACGGCGATGAGGTCATGAAGGTCTTCGAGGTGTAGAGCCCAGGTGCCATCGGCTGGCCGTATCATTTCAGCCGTACCGCACTGGTCCGCGTCAAAACCGGAGACCCAGCCGGTGGTAATGCTGGCCAATATCGAGGGCTTTCCCGATCACCGAAGCCACGGCTAACATCGCCGAACTCGTGGATCGGGCCGAGCCCGATTTCGGTTGCCAGCGTATAGGCGGTGGTGGTGGTTATGATGGGCTCATGTCATGCCCGGACGCTCTACGGCAGGGACTTCCCGAGTACATGACCTGGGAGGATCTCGAAAAGCTGCCCGAGGACATCGCTGAGCGGATCGAGTTGTGGGAGGGGCGGGTCGTATGGCTCCGGCGCGGGCCCGGCGAGCATCAGGAGTTCACCAACCTGATGTGGAGCGCCCTGCGCAGGTGTTCCCGGCAGCAGATGTCCGTCGATCCCGAATCGTGCTGGAGTGTGCGCACCGAGACCAATGTCTTCTTCGGGGAGACCGGCCGATCCGATTTCGTCACACCGGATTTCATGGTCCATCGTTGTCTGGACGAGCCCTATCAGCATGTGCGTGCCGCGGATAC
>JAFMQT010000115.1 GCA_017354515.1 Nocardia sp.
CCAGCAGCGTCCCGGCGACCTGCCGCAGCGTGGCACCAATGGCAATGCGCCGCAACGGGGTTCGGCTCCGGGCGGATTGCCGCAGCGGGCGGCCAACGATGGACTGCCGCAGCGTGGTCAGGGCCTGAGCGGGCTGCCCAAACGTGATCCGGGCGCCGGCCTGCCGCCGCGGCCGGAGCCCACCCCGGGACTCAGCCTCCCCAGGCGCACTCCCCAGCAGGCGGATACTTCGGACCAGTCCGGTGGTGAGGGTCGCGACCGTGGCCGGCACAGCCAGCGGTCGAATCCGGAGAAGACGGCTTCGTTCTTCCAGACCAGATTGCAACCGGCGCCCGATCCCGGTCCGCAGATGGGCGGCACGCCGATCTTCGCCGAGATGATGTCGGCGTGGCTGGCGGATCCGAGCGCCGACCAGGCCCAGGCTGCGGTGTCCTTCGAATCCGCCGCCGACGACGGCTGGCAGGCCGCTCGCCGCGCGGTGGAGGAGACACCGGAAAAGAAGACCGCGGCAGGGTTGCCACAGCGCGATCCGGGTAATCGCTTGGTTCCCGGTGGTGTCACCGGCGGTCGGGGCGATACGGCACCGCGCCGAAACCCAGAATCGATCAGGTCAAGTCTGAGTCGTCACCAGCAGGGCGTCCGGGATGGCCGCGCAATGGGAGCAATGAACCTAACCGGAGATAAAGGAGACCGATGAACCCCGAGCTAGGTGGGACGAACCGGAAGCTGGATTGGCTCGTTTCGAATTTCGCCAATGAAGTTCCGGGCGTCGCTCATGCCGTCCTGGTGTCGGCGGACGGCCTGCTGATGGCCGCGAGCGCACAACTACCCGTCGATCGAGCTGAACAGCTATCCGCGGTGACCGCGGGGCTGGCCAGTCTGTCCGTGGGCGTGTCGAACCTCTTCGAGGGCGGCACCGTCCTGCAGTCGGTGGTCGAGATGGAGCACGGTTATCTGCTGCTGATGGCAGTCGGTGACGGCTCGTATCTGGCGGTCCTGACCAACACTTCCTGCGACATCGGCCAAGTTGGCTACGAGATGGCATTGCTGGTCGAGCGGGTGGGCCAGACAGTTCAGGCCACACCTCGGGTCACGATGGGCTCCTGATAGTGGGATGGACATAGACAACCAGCACGTGGGGAGCGCCGAGCCCAGCCTCGTCCGCCCGTACTCGCTAACCGCAGGCCGCACCCGGCCCACGGTCGAGTTGGCGTTGGAGGCGCTCGTCGCCACGCATCCGGTCGCTCACGAGCGGCATTACGAACTGACCAATATCGAGACATCAATCGTCGAGTTGTGCAGAGAATCACCGTCTGTCGCGGAACTTGCTGCCCGACTGGGTATTCCGATTGGGGTGGCTCGAGTACTCGTCGCTGACCTCATCGAGGCGGGGCATGTCCGAGTCTCGGCGACATTGAAAGACGATTCAAGCGACGATGAACGTCGCGAGCTGATCGAAAGGGTTCTCAGTGGACTCCGGCGTATTTGATTCGACGGCGAAGGTCGATACCCGCTCCAGCAAGCCGACCTCGGCGAAGATCGTGGTGGCCGGTGGATTCGGTGTGGGTAAGACGACTTTGGTAGGTGCGGTATCGGAAATCGTTCCGCTGCGCACCGAAGCTTTGGTGACCAACGCCAGTGTCGGCGTCGACAGCCTGGCCGCCGTGCCGACCAAGGCCACCACCACGGTGGCGATGGACTTCGGCAGGATCAGCCTCGCTGATGATCTGGTGCTGTACCTGTTCGGTACTCCCGGGCAGTACCGCTTCTGGTTCATGTGGGACGACCTGATCCGCGGCGCCATCGGTGCCGTGGTGCTCATCGACACCCGGCGGCTGGAGGACAGCTTCGCCGCGGTCGACTACTTCGAAGCTCGTGGCCTGCCGTTCCTGGTGGCCATCAACGAGTTCGACGACGCACCGCGCTATCCGCTGGAGGACATCCGCCAGGCGCTCGCGGTTCCGGCCGACGTGCCGATCATGTCGCTGGACGCGCGCCGGCGTGAGCCGGTCAAACAGGCGCTGGTCTCGGTCACCGAGTACGCACTGCGCAAGGTCGTTCAGGGGTACTGATTCGCCGATAGGCCGATCACCTGCGGTTAGGGTCGGGGCGTGACGATTTCGGCATCCGAGTTCCTCGACGCCGTCCTCGATCCCGGCTCCTATCGCAGCTGGGATCGAGCACCGATCGACGTCGCCGCGTCCGAGTCCTACCGCACGGAATTGGCCGCTGCCGCCGATCGCAGCGGCACCGATGAGTCGGTGCTCACCGGTGAGGGGATGCTGCGCGGGCGCCGGATCGCCGTCATCGCATGCGAATTCGGATTTCTGGCCGGATCCATCGGGGTCGCGGCTGCGGAGCGGATCGTCGCTGCCGTCGAACGCGCGACGGCGTCCGGTGTGCCGCTGCTGGCGTCGCCGACCTCCGGGGGCACCCGAATGCAGGAGGGCACGCTCGCCTTCGTGCAGATGGTGAAGATCGCCGGCGCCGTCGCCGAACACAAATCGGCGGGGCTCCCGTATCTGGTGTATCTGCGTGACCCGACCATGGGCGGGGTGTTCGCGTCGTGGGGTTCGCTGGGGCATATGACTTTCGCCGAACCGGGCGCGCTGATCGGCTTTCTCGGCCCGCGGGTTTATGCGGCGCTGTACGGCGAACGGTTTCCCGACGGGGTGCAGACCGCGGAGAACCTGTACCGCAACGGGGTGATCGACGGTGTTGTGCCACTGGGTATTTTCCGGCGCATCGCCCATCGCGTCCTGAACGTCACGGTTTCCCCGCCGCGAGGCGATCTTTCGGCACCCATGCCCGAATCGGGGTCGCCGGGCGCCGATACGGCCGCGGGCGTCGATTACCCCGCCTGGGATTCGGTACTGTTGTCGCGCAGTCCATTTCGGCCCGGCATCCGGCAGTTGTTGCGGCAGGCCACCGACCGCGTCCCGCTCAGCGGAACGGGGCAGGGCGAGTCGGACCGCACAGTGGTGCTCGCACTGGCTCGCCTGCGCGGCCGGCCCTGCGTCATCCTCGGACACGACCGGGCCAGCCGTTCCGAGGACAACGGTATGGGTCCGGCCGCATTGCGTGAGGCCCGGCGGAGTATGCGATTGGCCGCCGAATTGCGGCTGCCGCTGGTGCTGATCATCGATACGGCGGGCGCGGCCCTGTCCCGATCGGCCGAGGAGCGTGGTCTGGCACCCGAGATCGCCCGCTGCCTGGCCGATCTGGTCACCCTGGACACGCCGACGGTGTCGGTGCTGCTGGGGCAGGGCAGTGGCGGGGGCGCGCTGGCGCTGCTGCCGGCCGATCGGGTGCTGGCCGCGCGGCACGGCTGGCTGGCTCCGCTGCCGCCGGAGGGCGCCAGCGCGATCGTGTTCCGCGATACCGAGCACTGCGCGCGGATCGCGGCCGCTCAGCGCATTCGTGCCGCTGATCTGCTGGCCGACGGCGTGGTCGACCGCATCGTGCCGGAATTTCCCGATGCCGCGTCCGAGCCGGTCGACTTCTCCCGGCGCATGGTCGCCGCGATCGCCGAGGAGCTGCGCGGGCTGTGCGCGCGACCGGTCGACGACCTGCGTACCCGCCGCCGGCACCGCTACCGGCGGCTGGGTCTGCCGAATGCCTGAAGTCTGCCGAATGCGTGAAAATAGTTTAGGAAATTAATTGTTTCACAAATCCCGTAATGCTCGGAATCGGACAATTTCGTATGTGAAAGTTACAGATACCATAGAATCCTCGGTTTCCGCGCGCGGAACAGTCACAATGGTGGAATGATGCTGGCGGTGCACGCTGCGCTCGGCGTGGCCGGTCGATCGTGCGCCAGCGGGAAGTTCTGCGGAACCCGGATTTCCCGACGTTTCTTCGAGCCAGATCTGTGAGTGTGAAAGGACCTTCATGACAAGGGATTTGACCCAGCTGGAGTTGCTAGTCGAGCTGGAGCCCGTGGTCGAGGAAACGATGAACCGCCACCTGAAGGTGGCCAAGGAGTGGCATCCGCACGACTACGTCCCGTGGGACGAGGGCCGTAATTTCGCCGCCATGGGTGGGGTCGACTGGGATCCCGAGCAGTCGAGGCTGTCGGAGGTCGCCAAGGTCGCGATGGTGACGAACCTGCTGACCGAGGACAATCTGCCCTCCTACCACCGCACCATCGCCGAGAACTTCTCCACCGACGGCGCCTGGGGCACCTGGGTCGGTCGTTGGACGGCCGAGGAGAACCGGCACGCCATCGCGATGCGCGACTACCTCATCTGCACCCGGGCGGTCGACCCGGTCCAGCTCGAGCGCGACCGGATGGTCCACATGACCCGCGGCGTGCACGCACCGGACGCGTGGGGCGGTGTGCTCGACCAGGTCGCCTATGTGACCTTCCAGGAACTGGCCACCCGCATCAGCCACAAGACCACCGGGCGGGTCTGCAACGATCCCATCGCCGATGCCATGCTCTCGCGGATCGCGGCCGATGAGAACCTGCACATGATCTTCTACCGCACGCTCACCGCTGCGGCCTTCGATCTGGCACCGGACCAGACCATGGAATCGGTGATCGGGATCATCAAGAGTTTCGCCATGCCGGGTACCGGTATGCCGAACTGGCGCCGCAACGGTGTGCTGATGGTCAAGCACGGCATCTACGACCTCAGTCAGCACCTCAACGACGTGCTCAACCCGGTGCTGCGGCACTGGAACGTTTTCGACCGCACCGACTTCACCGCGCGCGGTGAGGCCGCCCGCGAGGAATTGAACGAATACCTGGAAAAGCTCGAGCGCGATGTGGCCAAATTCGAGGAGCAGCGCGCCCGCATTCTGGCTCGCGAGGCCGCCAAGGCCGCGAAGAACGAGGCCAAGACCCCGGTCAACGCCTGAATTACGCAGTGGTATCCGGCCGGGGGAAGCGTCCGGCCGGTGCCTGCCTCGCCGGCAGCTGGCAGACTTGATCCGTGTCCGACCCAGCTCCCGCCGTGCCGTCGGTTCCAGGCACCGAACCACCGGTCGACCGCGGACCGCTTCATCCCATCG
The DNA here is from genome assembly GCA_017354515.1 of Nocardia sp. Taxonomy (GTDB): domain Bacteria; phylum Actinomycetota; class Actinomycetes; order Mycobacteriales; family Mycobacteriaceae; genus Nocardia. The sequence continues at coordinate 5,017 of JAFMQT010000115.1, forward strand.
AACTCGCGACCGCTGCCGTCCTGGGCGGTGTGACCGTCGGATTGGTGACCATCGGTTCGGTGGTGCCCTTCGCCGCCGCCCTGAATCTGGTGTCGGCGGTGCCGATGGGACTGCTGGCGCACCGGTATCGACTGCGAGCCATCGCCAGTGCCGCCGTGTCCGCGGGGCTGGTGAGTTTCGTAGCCGCCGGTCTGCTGCCGGCGATCGGGGTGATCGCCACCGCGACGATCGGCGGCATCATCGGAATCGTCAAGCGACGGCGCGGCGGACTGCCGCTGGTACTGGCCTTGTCGCTGCTGGCGGGCGCCTGCTGGGCGGGGTTCTCGCTGGCCGGTCTGGCGGCCTTCTCGACCACACGTGAACTGGTATTCCAGAACGTCCGCGATATGGCGGGCGGGCTGCGGCGACTGCTGGCGCACCAACCTCAGCTCGACCCCCTGGGTCGCGCGATCACCACCATCACCGAGCAGGTCCTGCACTGGTGGTGGCTGTACATCGGCGCCGGAACCTTGTTCGGGATCGTGGTGACGTCGTTGTTCTCCTGGTTCGTGCTCGGATCGGTGCTGGATCGGCTGCGCTGGCTGCCGGGCAGTGATCTGCTGGCCGCCCCCGCCGATCCGCGGCCGATCGATCCGCTGCCGGTGCGGTTGTCCGGCGTGTCGTTCCGGTATCCGGGCGCCAAATCCGACGCCCTGTCCGATATCGATCTGACCGTCGAGCGCGGCGAGTTCGTGGCCGTGGTCGGCCACAACGGATCCGGTAAATCCACATTGACCAGATTGCTGGCCGGGCGCCCGCCCACCGCTGGAAGTGTGTGGCGACCCGGTTCGGCGGGATTGGGCCGGATCGGCGGCACCGCGATGGTGATGCAGCGTCCGGAGAGTCAGACACTCGGGGTTCTGGTCGCCGACGATGTGGTGTGGGGGCTGGCTCCCGAGGCCGCCCGGGACGTCGATGTCGAGGCGCTGCTGTCCGAGGTCGGGCTCGGTGGCCGGGGCCGGGTGGAAACCTCCACGCTATCCGGCGGGCAGCAGCAGCGGTTGGCGGTGGCCGCGGCGCTGGCCCGCAAGCCCGCCCTGCTGATCGCCGACGAGGCCACCTCGATGATCGACCCGGACGGCCGGCGCGATCTGGTGGCGCTGCTGGCGAGCCTGCCCGCTCGGCACGGTATGGCCGTGGTCCTGGTCACCCACCACGAGGCCGATGCTGCCGCCGCGGATCGAGTCGTACATCTGTCCGGCGGCCGCCAGGTCCAGCAGTTGCCGAGTTGGCCGCGCCCGGCTCGCAACCCGCGCCGCCGGCCGATCGGCGAGCCGCTGCTGCGCCTGCGCGGGGTCGGCCACACCTACAACCGGGGCACCCCCTGGTCGGTGTCGGCGCTGCACGGGGTCGACCTGACCGTCCACCGCGGCGAGGCGATGCTGATCGTGGGTGGAAACGGTTCCGGGAAGTCCACGCTGGCCTGGATCATGGCCGGATTGGTCCGGCCCACCTCGGGCAGCTGTCTCCTGCACGACTATTCGGGCGCGCGGCCGGTGCACAAACGGATCGGCGCGGTCGCCCTGGCGTTCCAGCATTCCCGGCTGCAGTTGCAGCGCCAGACCGTCGGCGCCGAGATCGAGGATTGGGGCGGGCGCGGCACCGGTTCGGGTGCGGTCGGCCGGGCCCTGGACGCGGTCGGACTGGATCGGGCCATGGCGTCGCGGTCGATCGAGGAACTGTCCGGGGGGCAGGCCAAGCGGCTGGTCCTGGCCGCCATGGTGGCCAGCCATCCGCAGCTGGTGGTGCTGGACGAACCGCTGGCCGGACTGGATCCGCAGGCGCGGGCCGAAGTGGTGGAACTGCTTGCTCGACTGCGGGATTCGGGTCAGACACTGATCATCATTTCGCATGATGTGGCGGATATGGAGAATATCTGCGACCGCACGGTGGATCTGCGAGCCGGACGTATCGAGGTGGGTGAACAGGCGGTGGCAGCAGAACGTTCGGTGCCGCGCGGCGATGTGGTGAATCCCCGTATGGGCGAGGCGTTCGGGGGTGCGCGATGAGTACCGTTCTGCTGCGTGAGGTTCCGGTGGACAGTCCCGTCCATCGGCTCTGGGCGGGAACGAAACTGATCGCGGTATTCATCATCAGCCTCTTGCTGATGGTGTATCCGACCTGGCCCGTACTCGGTGTGATCGTGGTCTTCCTGATCGCGACCGGGGTGGCGGCACGGCTGCCGCTGGGAACCGTTCCGCTGCTGCCGTGGTGGTTCTGGGGCCTGGTGCTGCTCACCGGCGTGCTGACCGTCCCCAGTGGCGGCGCGGCCGTGATCCGCTATCTGCAGACCCTGCTGTTCACGCTGGTGCTGCTGGCCGCCTCGTTCATGATCGCGTGGACCACGCCGATGGGTGAGATCGCTCCCGCCATTGCCAGATTGGGCGCACCGCTGCGCGTTCTACGCTTCCCGGTCGACGAGTGGGCGGTGGTGGTGGCGCTGACGTTGCGCGGGCTCCCGCTGCTGATGGACGAGATCCGCATTCTGTGGGCCGCGCGCCGGCTGCGGCCCAAGGACCGATCACTGCCGATCGGCGAGCGGAATCCGCTGGTGGACATCCTGACCGCCGTGATGGCCGTATCCACCAGGCGGGCCGGCGAATTGGGGCAGGCGATCACCGCGCGGGGCGGAACCGGTCAACTCACCGCCCATCCCGACGCACCCGGCCGGGCCGACGCCATCGCGCTGGCCGTGGTGGTCGGGGTGTGCGCCGGATCGGTGGTGCTGAGTATGGTGCTCTACTCGCTGTGACCGCGCCGGCCAGGTAGCCAGGCCGGATGCCACAGCCGTCCCGAATCGGTCCAGTTCATATACCGGACCGTGCCGGTGATCTCGGGGGCGACCCAGACCGCGTCGTGCTGTTCCTCGGCGGTCATCTCATTGCCGAACGGTGACGATTCGCGTCGCAGCGGCCGCAGTCGCGCGGCCAGATCGGCCATCTCGCGATCACTGAAACCCGTGCCCACCCGGCCGACGTACCGAACCTGTCCATCGTCGCGCACCCCGACCAGCAGTGAGGCGAATTCCCGTGCGGCACTGCGCCGCCAGCCGCCGATCACCACCTCGAGGGTGCGCCAATTGCGGGTCTTGACCCAGGCCTGACCGCGTCGACCGGGCAGGTAGACCGAATCCTTGCGCTTGGCCACCACGCCCTCCAGACCGTGTTCGCGGCTGTAGGCCAGGGCCTGCGCGCCCGAACCGCGCAGCGGTGGCGATACCAGCAGGGACGGCGCTTGCTCGGCCAGCACCTCCAGAATCTGCCGCCGATCGGAGAAGCGTTTGCGCAGCAGTGAGGTTCCGTCCAGATACAGTACATCGAAGGCGACCAGTATCGCCCGCTCCGGATGTGATTGCAGCAGCGGAAGATCCGAACGGCCATCGGCGTCGAGCACGACCGCCTCGCCGTCGAGTACCACCCGATGCCCGGCCAGTTCCCGGCCCAGCGCCGCCAGCCGCGAATATCGTTCGGTGACGGTATTTCCGGCGCGGCTGCGCACGAGGACGCCGTCGTCGTCGATAGACACCAGGATCCGGAAACCGTCCCATTTCGTCTCGAAAACCCAGTCGCGCGCGTCCAGGGAGGCGACATCGCCGGAAGTGGCAAGCATGGGAGACAGTGTCCGTGGTGTGGCGGTGCGCGCCGGGCTCGGCGAAATTCGCTGCGGTAGTGGTGGATCCAAGTCGCGAAGCAGATCACCATCGCGGTGCCACCGCTCGAGAACCTCCTCGAAGTTCAGGTGCCGCAGACCGTCGATATCCTCGATCTCGGTCCAGGTGCGCGGTGCGGCAACGGTCGGATGTTCCCGTCCGCGAAGGGAATACGGGGCTATGGTGGTCTTCGCGGGATTGTTCTGACTCCAGTCCAGAAATATTCGCCCGGGCCGCGCCGCTTTCGCCATCGTCGTCGTCACCAATTCCGGGTGCAGCCGCGCCAGACCGGTCGCCAACTGTTTGGCCACCGTCGAAGCGCCGGCGGCGCCCAATTCCCGATCCAGCGGGACATACAGGTGAATTCCCTTGCTGCCACTGGTCACCGGATAGGCATCCAGTCCCACCCCGCGCACGGTCTCGCGAATCCACAGCGCGACCCTCGCGCATTCGGCCAGTCCCGTCCCCTCGCCGGGGTCCAGGTCGAAGACCAGCCGCGTCGCCGGCCCCGGCGCTCGGTCGACGAAACGCCATTGCGGAACGTGGATTTCCAGCGCTGCCTGCTGGCCCAGCCACGCCACCCCGGCCGCCGAATCGATGATCGGATATGTCACCGGCCGCGAACCGTGTACCTGGGTCTCGCGCCGGATCCATGTCGGCGCGTGCGAGGCCAGGTTCTTCTCGAAGAAGGAGGTCTCCCGCACCCCGTTGGGCCAGCGTTTCCTGGTTACCGGCCGGTCGGCGATATGCGGCAGCAATGCCGGGGCGATCGCGGTGAAATAGTCGATCACCTGCCCCTTGGTGGTTCCGGTCGCCGGATACAGCACCTTGTCGAGGTTGGTGATCCCGACCTCGATGCCCCCCACTTCGCGGCGTGCCGGCATAACCGGGAGTGTAGAACCGAAACGGGCCGCACCGGAGCAACGCTCCGATACGGCCCGTCGAGGCAGACGAGTTTCTACTGCTGCTGCTCCTGCTCGCCGCCTCCGCCGAGGTTCTTCTTGATCGCGTCGGTGCCCTTGCCGATCTGATCGGTGTATTTGCCGCCGGTCTTCTGGTCGATGATGCCGCCGGCCTTGTCGACGGCCCCGTGAACCTTGTCGGGGTTCTTCGCGGCGGCCTCCTTACCCTTGCCGATCAGGCCCTTGAGGCTGTCCATCACACCCATGAAACACGCTCCTTCACTGTCGATTGCCCTTACTTAGCGCACATCCTCCCACCAGGAGACCTGTTGCGCGACCGCAACGGTTGCTACGCGTTCACCAGGAAGCGGTACCACCACCCGGGTACCCGCCCGTTCCGCGGCCGTAACAAGTCGCCGGACAGGCTCGGACCACCCGTGAAGGGCCAGGTTGAACGTTGCCCAGTGGATGGGCACCAGCGCTCCGTATCCTACGTCGCCCACACACAGATCCGCGTGTGCACGCACCGCTTCTTCGGGATTCATGTGGATGTCGGGCCAATGAACATCGTAGGCACCGATCGGCAGCAGCGTCAGGTCGAACGGGCCCTGGGTGGCGCCGATCTCGGCGAACGCCTTGGTATATCCGGTGTCGCCACCGAAGTATGCCCGATGCCGCGGCCCGGCGAAAACCCATGACGCCCACAGGGTGAGGTTGCGGCTCAGGCCCCGGCCGGAGAAGTGCCGCGCCTCCGTACATGTCACCGTCAGTGGCTCGCGGCCCGCCTTGTGGATGGGTGTGGATGTGCCCCAATCCAATTCGATGATCCGATGGTCGGGCACCCGCCACTTGCGCAGATGCGCGCCGATCCCGATCGGCACCACGAACGGTGCCGTCTGTGACCGCACCAGTGCCCGCACCGTCCGCAGATCCAGGTGGTCGTAGTGATCGTG
>JAFMQT010000420.1 GCA_017354515.1 Nocardia sp.
CGCGAAAGCCGAAGCGGCCAAACGGAATTTGACCAACGCCACCTTCGCCGTCGCCGATATCAGCGACTTCACCGGATACGACAACCGCTTCGGAACCATCCTCGACAGCACGCTGTTCCACTCGATGCCGGTCGAACTGCGCCAGGGGTATCAGGAATCGATCGTCCGCGCCGCGGCACCGGGCGCTTCCTACTTCATCCTGGTCTTCGACGGCACCTCGATGCCCCAGGACCCGATCAACCCGGTCACCCCCGAGGAGCTCACCGATATCGTCGGCAAGTACTGGTCCATCGACGAGATCCGCCCGGCCCGTATCCACGCCAATATGCCCGGTGATACCGAGGTGCTGCGTCGATTCGGCGGCTCCGATATCCGCGAGGAATCCGGCGACCGCAAATCCCTGCCCGCCTGGTTGCTGTCCGCCCACCTGGACTGAAGCGGTGATGTTCCGCAGTGACCTGCGAAACATCCACGGCTCAACCCCAGTCGGCCATGATATGTTTACCTTACGTTCAACTTGACAACAGTTTGCCGTAAAGCGCACCATCGGTCAGTCGCCAGATGCGACGACGATATGCGAGTCCGTCCCCGGCAGCGAGGAGGTGAGGAACGAATGCCACCCGGAGACAGCCCGTATCCGAGTCCGATCCCGGCATCAGCGTCGTTCCCGGCTCACCGCCCCGGAAGAGTCGCGGCAGCTGGGCTTATCTCTAAGGAGAGCTAGGTCATGGCCTTCATCGATTTCGTCAACCACTCGGTACAGCGCCTGCGTGCGCGCTACCACCTCACCGCCGAGGAGCGGCACAACCTGCGTCTGGCCCACACCCCGGTCGCGGTCATCAGCGCCTCCCTCGGCAGCCCCGCCCACCAGCGGTAAATCCATCATCCTCGCGCGCGGGTCACCATCGGTGGCCCGCGCGAGTGCTGTCCGGGGTCCGGACACCATCGGCGCCCATTGCCCGAATCCTGCTGCGGATCGCAGGCGTTGCGGGATACTCGCATGGGACACAACCGATTCCGGGACCGAGGAGGCCGATATGCCGCATGCGAGACCGCAGGATCTTCCGGCGGGCGGTGGCGGTCGATGGCCGCTGTGCGGGCGCGGGTTCCGCTCCGAACAGTGGGGCGATATGGAGGTCGGGTTCACCACGGCCACAGCGGCCGCCGATTACACCGAACTGTACAAGGCGGCCGGATTTCCGGGTGGGGTGTGCCAATGTCCGCACTACGGCTACATATTCAGCGGCGCCGTCCGCGCCCGCTATCCCGGCACCGGCCGGCCCGATGAGGTCGCGTCCGCGGGCGAGGCGTATTTCTTTCCGGCCGGGCACATCCTGATCTACGAGGAGCCCACCGAGGCCCTGGAACTCAATCCCGCCTTCGCACTCGGACAGACCATGGACGCGATGGAACAGGTGGCACGGAAAGCTGTGCGGCAGGCCGAGTCCGAGTCCTGAGTGCTCAGCTATGAATTGGTCAACGCGGCAGGCGGTCGGTGCGCCAGCACAGCGAGACCATGGGGATCTCGACCGTTCCGGAGTCGTCGGCGTGCTGAGCCAGGATCGCCCGCGCCCGGTCCAGGCGCGCGGAACGGTCCTCGGGTGTGGCGGTGATCACCTGGCTGTAGGTGCCCGTCCACGCCGCCGCCGCGTCGAGGGGCATGGTGCGCGTGAACGTGAACTCGGCACTGCTGACCGGCCCGAACCCACCGTGCTCGGCGACCGACGCGTCGAATCCGCTCTTCAGGTCGCGCCGCAGTCGCCGATCACCGGAATCGGCGGAGCTGCCGTCGGCCAAGCGCGCGGGGTCGAGTTCGGCCACCCAGTCGACGGAACGATCCCGGCTGGTCCAGACCACGCCGAGCCGGCCACCGTCGCGCAGCACCCGGCCGAGTTCGGCGAGTGCGATCGGCGGATCGAACCAGTGCCAGGCGGCGGAGACGAACGCCGCGTCCAGGCTCGCCTCGGCCAGCGGAATCGCCTCCGCGGTCCCCTCCAGCGCCCGCACCCGCGGTGACCGCTCGGCCAGCACCGCCCGCATCCGCGCATCGGGTTCGACGGCGATGACCTCGGGAACCCGCTCGGCCAGCGCCCGGGTGAACAACCCCGTCCCCGCCGCCAGGTCCATCGCGACCGCGCACCCCGGCGGAATCAGCCAATCCATGGACCGCGCCGGAGGCCCCGGCCGAAACCGGTCGTAATCCTCGGCCACCGAACCGAATGAGGTCGCCCGCTCCACCGTCATGGGTACATACGCTAGCGCGCGAACCTGTGAGGTCGCGGACATCCGTGCGCAGAGGTCAAGATTCGGTCCGTTATTCGGACCGGTGTTAAACTGGGTTCATGGAGATCATTCCCATCACCGAGGCAAAATCTCGCATTGCCGAACTCGCCGATCGGGTGGCCCGGGAGCACGACCACTTCACCATCACGCGTAATGGCCGGGCCGATGTCATGTTGATCTCCGTTGCCGAGTACGAGTCGATGCAGGAGACCTTGGAGATCCTCAGCGACAGCGACACCCTTGCTGATCTGCGGCAGTCCCGGCAGGATTTCGAGTCGGGAGACACTTTCGATGCGGAACAGGTTCGCGCCGAACTCGAAGAGCGTCGCCACGGAGCAGCGTGACCGACGCCGGCGCCCACGAACCGTATTCGATTATCCTCTCGGCCAAGGCGCGGCGGAATCTCCACGAAAATCTCCCGTTCGACGTCGCACTCGCCGCGATGGAAACGATTTCCGGGCCGATCGCTACGAATCCGCACCGGCTGGGAAAGCCCTTGGATGAGCCGTTCGATGGCTTCTATTCCGCCAGGCGTGGTACATACCGGATCGTCTACCGGATCAACGAAGACAAACGCGCGGTCGAGATCCACTCGATTCGGCACCGTCGGGACGCCTACCGCGCCTGAGCGATGACGACGGCATTCTGTTTCGCCAACAAGTAGCCGACCGCCTTTCGCTCCGGAGCATCTCCGACGAGTGGAACACGTGCTAGTTTTCCGCCATGGTGAAGGTGATCATCGCCCTGCACGGCACCGGGCTCGACGACCGGCTCCGGACTCCGGAATTCCGGGAAACCCTTGCCGCCACCGGGGTTTCGACCCTCGAGGTGAATGTGGACGATGCCGATGTGGCGCCGGCGCAGATGCGGTTCGGGCCCGGACAGCCGGTGACCGCACTGGTGTCGGTCCGGACCGAGGGCAAGCCGGCGGCGGCGATCGATGCGGTGGCCCGGGCGGCGGGGGAGGACGCGCCGCACGCCTACCGGGTGCTCGAGCGGACGCGCCTGGATCCGGTGCCGGTGCCCGACGGCGTGCGCTGCGACGCGCTGGCCAATATCGCGCTGCTGCGGCGGCCCGAGTCGATGAGCCGGGACGAGTACCTGGAGTACTGGCTGATATACCACACCCCGATCGCCATCCGCACCCAGAACACCGTGGCGTACATCCAGAACATCGTCGAGGAGGTCCTCACCCCGGACACACCGGAGGTCGCGGCCATCGTCGAGGAGCATTTCCCGATGGCCGCGATGACCGATCCGCACGTTTTCTACGGCAGTGGCGGAGATGACGAGGAACTTCGGCGCCGAATCACCGAATTGCTCACCAGCGTGGCCCGATTCGGTGCTGATACCGGCCTGGATCTGGTCCCCACGAGCCGCTACCACTGGGACCTGTAGCCGACCGTTCTTTCGCTAGCGAAGCGAATGATGACCCCAGTTCTGATGTCAAGTAATTGGAACCTGCCGTGGCCGCGCGCGGCTGGGTAGCGTTGTCGACACAGCGCGTGGTCGGGGCGATCGTGACGCGTCCGGGTTTCGTGGATGAGGAGAAACCGTGTCCGATTCACTACTGGTGCCGGTCCGCCCGGCCCCGGTCCAGACAGTCCTGCGGGCGCCGGAGTTGAGCGGTCGTGAGGTGGAGGTCCTGCGGGCGTGGATTCTCGCCGAAACCAAGGAGCAGGTGTGCGGGCAGTTGTTCATCGCGCCGGGCACGGTCAAGACCCACATCAGCCGCATCCGGGACAAGTACAGCCAGGCCGGTCGTCCGGCTCCGACCAAGGCGTCGTTGCTGGCGCGCGCACTGCAGGACGGATATCTGCGCCTGGACCAGATCTGAACAGTGTTCAGGGGTGGGCGAGCGGATTCGCCGCCGCGTCGAGTTCGATTCGGCGACTGCCGGATTCGGGATGGTTGACCACGACGGTGGCCAGCACCGGCCGGTCCGGTGGCAGTATCCGGATGTGGGCGGACCCACCGTCGGTCCGGTCCAGTTCGGCCGCGATGGTGGCCAGCACCCGCAGGCGGACGGCC
>JAFMQT010000007.1:0-20979 GCA_017354515.1 Nocardia sp.
CGGATACATTATTCTCCAGTATTGAGAATGGAATTTCCATAGGACGAGGAGACGGGATGCCAGCTCAAGGCAACGCGACAGCCGGTGACGGGCAGGCTGTCACGAAACGGATGCTGATCGATGGTGAACTCGTCGCGGGCGAGCGCACGTTCGCCTCACTGAACCCGGCCACCGGGCAGATCTACGGCTACGCCCCCGAGGCGAGCCTCGCCGATACCGAGGCGGCGATCGCGGCCGCGCGGCGGGCGTTCGACACCACAGACTGGTCGACGAACACCGAATTCCGCGCCCGCTGCCTCGAGCAGTTCTACCAGGCGCTTCGTGACAACGTGGAGGACATCCGCGAGGTCACCATCGGCGAGGTCGGCGCGACGCGCATGTCGACCCACGCCAATCAGCTGGAGACGCCGTTCGAGATCGTGAAGTACTACGCCGAGCTGACCTCCACCTACCCGCGCACCGAGGATCTCGGTGAGATCGAGGATCGGGGTAAGAAGCATCGCCGCTGGGTCGAGCGCGAGGCCTCCGGTGTGGTCGCGGCGATCGCCGCCTACAACTATCCGCATCAGCTGGCGATGGCCAAGCTGGCTCCGGCGCTGGCCGCGGGTTGCACCGTGGTCCTCAAGGGCGCACCGGACACCCCGCTGGCCACCCTGGCCCTCGGTGAGGTCATCGCCCAGCACACCGATATTCCGGCGGGCGTGGTGAATGTGCTGTCGGGTTCTGATGTCGAGGTCGGCAAGACCATGACCACGCACCGGGATGTGGACGTGGTGAGCTTCACCGGATCGACGGTCGTGGGCCGACAGATCATGTCCGCGGCAGGCGATTCGCTCAAGCGGGTGTTCCTCGAGCTCGGCGGCAAATCGGCCGCGATCGTGCTCGACGACGGCGATCTGACCACCGCCTCGATGTTCGGCGCCTTCAGTATCTGCAGCCACGCCGGACAGGGCTGTGCGATCACCACCCGCATGCTGGTGCCGCGCGATCGTCAGGAGGAGGCCGCGCAGCTGGTGGCCGGATTCATGTCCAAGGTCAGCTACGGCGATCCCGACGATATGGCCAATTACATGGGCCCGCTGATCTCCGAACGCCAGCGCGAGAAGGTACACGGCCTGGTGACCCGCGCGGTGGACGCCGGCGCGAAACTGGTGTGCGGTGGCGAGAAGGTCGATCCCGGCTACTTCTACAAGCCCACCCTGCTGACCGATGTCGACCCCGATTCGGAGATCGCGCAGGAAGAGGTCTTCGGGCCGGTCCTGGCGATGATCCCGTTCGATGACGACGACCACGCGGTCGCGATCGCCAACAATTCCATCTACGGCCTGTCCGGTGGGGTGTTCTCCGCCGATGAGGACCGCGCGGTGGCGGTGGCGCGGCGCATCCGCACCGGAACCATGAGTATCAACGGCGGCAACTACTTCCACCCGGATGTGCCATTCGGTGGATACAAGCAGTCCGGTATCGGACGCGAGATGGGTACGGCCGGTATCGAGGAATTCCTCGAACAGAAGTCCTTCGCAGCGGTGGTGAACGAATGAGCGAGAGTGCTGAACAGGTGAGTAACGGCGGAATCGGCAAGCCGCTGGACGGAATTCGCGTCCTCGAGGTCGCCATGTACGGCTTCGTGCCCTCGGCCGGCGCGGTGCTGGCCGAATGGGGCGCCGATGTGATCAAGGTGGAACACGCCCGCACCGGTGACCCGCAGCGGGGCCTGCGCCAGATCGGCAAATTCAAGGTCGAGGGCGACCCGAACCCGAATATCGAACACGCCAACCGCGGCAAACGCAGTGTCGGCCTGGACATGTCGGTGCCCGAGGGCCGGGAGGTGATCCTGGAACTGGCCAAGACCGCCGATGTGTTCCTGACCAGCTTCCTGCCGCAGGCCCGCAGCAAATTCGGTATCGACGTGGACGATATCCGCGCGGTGAACCCGAAGATCGTCTACGCCCGCGGCAGTGGCCTGGGCCCGCGCGGTCCCGAATCCACCAAGGGCGGATTCGATATGACCGCCTTCTGGTGCCGGGGTTCGGTCGCGGCGACCATCACCCCGGAGGGCATGGACGGGATCATCGGCCCGCCGGGCCCGGCCTTCGGTGACACCATCTCCGGCACGAACCTGGCCGGCGGTATCGCGGCGGCGCTGCTCAAACGCGAACGCACCGGAGAACCGTCGGTGGTCGACGTATCGTTGCTCGGGAGCGGGTTGTGGTCGATGGGCCACACCATCGCGCTGTGCGGGCTCATGGGTGAGGCGCTGCACGCGCCGCCGCCGGGAGCCCATGGGGCGCCGACCAATCCGCTGTCGGGGCTCTACGAAACCGCGGACGGGCGCTATCTGTCGTTCGTCATGTTGCAGCCCACCAAGTTCTGGGCCGATGTGTGCGAGCACATCGGACGTCCGGACCTGGCGACCGATCCACGCTTCGAGACCGCCGAGTCGATCGCCGCCAATACCGAGGCGGGCGTGCAGATTCTGCGCGAGGAGATCAAGAAGCACACCCTCGTCGAGTGGACCGAGAAACTCGCCACCATGGCCGGGCCCTGGGCGCCGGTGCAGGACAGTGTGCAGGTCGGCTCCGACCCGCAGATCCGGGCCAACGAGTATCTGGTGCAGGTGGGCGAGCTGGAGATGGTCGCCAATCCGGTGCAGTTCGACCTGGCCGCGCCCAAGACCGGTCCGGGACCCGAATTCGCCGCGCACACCGAGGAGTTGCTGCTCGAGCTCGGACTGGACTGGGAGCGGATCATCGCGCTCAAGACGGCCGGAGCCATCACGTAGTCCCATGCCGGCCATATCGTCGATAGGTACGTATCTGCCCTGCTGGGGCAGCTCCGAGCGGCGCGTCGCCGGCGATGACGAGGATGCGGTGACCCTGGCCGTGGAGGCCGGGCGAGCCGCCCTCTCGGGCGTCTCCGGCGCGGCCGCGAGCGCGGAACGGGTCGTGGTGGTAAGCCGTGATCTGCCGCTGCTGGACGGCAGTAACGCCGCGGTGCTGCTGGCCGGGTTGGGCCTGGATCCCGAACTCGAGGTCATCGAACGGCTCGGCGGGGCCCCGGCCACCCTGGACGCGCTGAGTTCGGCACGTCCGCGCACCCTGATCATCGGGGTGGATCTGGATCCGGCGGGTGCGGCCGCGGCCGTCGTCGCCGAACGCGGACTGGCGGTGCGGACCGCGGCGCGGATCGCGCGCAGTCTGCCGGTGCGCACCCGCAACGCCACCGGCGACGTGCACGACTACGGCGACCCGCGACTGCTGCACGAACGCGGTCTGGTGGCCTCGCTGACGGCTGCCTGGGCCGACACCCCGCTGATGGTCGCGGGAGTCGACTACGCGCAGGCCGCGCGTCTGTGTGTGGGCGATCCGCCGCGGCTGCCGACCACCGGGGCGGGGTCGAGCCTGTTCGCCCTTGCCGCCCTTGCCGATTGGGGACACAGCGGCCTGCTGGTCGGAGTCGAGCAGGCCAGTCTGTCGGGGATCTCGGTGGCCGAGGGAACCGCCTCGGTGATCCGCCGCGAGCCGGCGGTGCGTTCGCGGCCCGAGGCCGTGGCCACCGCCGGGGCCGATATCCCGATCTCGCTGGCGGCCTATGAGCGTGCCTTCGAAGCGAAGGTGCGGTGGGAGGCCGGGCGGCATCCGGATTCGGCCGAACTGGATTTCCCGCCGCGCTACCGCGTCGGCGCGGACGGATCCCTGAGCACCGGCTACACCCTGGTTCCGTTGCCGCGCACGGCGAGTGTGTACACCTCGGTCACCGTGCACGTGCCGGTCCCCGGACTACGGACACCGTATTCGCTGGTGATCGTGGAACTCGACGATGTGGATGTGCGGGCGCTGGTCAAGGTGACCGGTACCGATCCGGGCACCGTACGCATCGGAGATCGCGGGCGCATGGTGTTGCGCCGGGTCGCGGTGCGCTCGGGGGTACCCGATTACGGATACGCGTTCGAACCCGATGCGGCATGAGCCCGGGCGCAGCCGGGCCGATGTCTGGAAGGAGGCCGGGCCGATGAGATCAGTAGCGGTTGTCGGAGCCGGGATGACCCCGTTCGCCGAACATTTCGCGCTCGGCATCAAGGATCTGCTGCCGATGGCGTTCGCCGAATGCGCCGCCTCGGTGGACAAGGGCATCACCACCTCCGATCTGCAGGCGGCCTGGTTCGGAGCGATGGGGACCCCCGACGGCTTCCCCTCCGGAATCCTCGCCGACGCGCTGGGCCTGCCCGACCTTCCGGTCACCCGCGTCGAGAACTCCTGTGCGACGGGCAACGACGCGGTGCGCAACGCGCTGTTCGGGATCGCCTCGGGCGCTTACGATGTGGCCCTGGTCATCGGGGCGGACAAGATCCGCGAAACCGCCTCCAAGGACCTGCTGTGGGAATGGGAGGCCATGACCCGAGATATGGCCTGGGACTATCCGCTGGGGTTGATCGCGCCCGCCGGATTCGCGCTGCACGTCGCCCGCTATCTGCACGAAGCGCCGGCGACCCGGGAGCATCTGGCCCGGATCGCCGTCAAGAATCATCGGCACGGTGTGGGTAATCCCAAGGCGCGCCTGCGGTTCGAGATCACGATGGAGCAGGCGCTGGCCGCGCCGATCGTGGCCGATCCGTTCGGGGTCTACGACTGCGCTCCGCAGAGCGACGGCGCGGCCGCGCTCATCCTCGCCGCCGAGGATGTGGTCGACCGCTACACCGATCGCCCGGTCTGGGTCCGGGGTGTCGGCCTGGGCCTGGATTCGGTGATGCACCAGCACAAACGGGATATGACCACCTTTCCCGCGACGGTGCGCGCCGCCCGCCAGGCTTTCACCATGGCCGGGCGCACACCCGCCGACATCGACGTCGCCGAGGTGCACGACTTCTTCACCGGAATCGAACTGATCAGTTACGAGGATCTCGGCTTCGCCGACCGATTCGCCGCCGCCGAACTCCTCGACAGCGGCGCCACCGAGGTCGGCGGAAGCCTGCCGATCAATCCCAGTGGTGGCCTCAAATCCAAGGGGCACCCGCCGGGCGCGACCGGGGTGGGCCAATGTGTGGAACTGTTCGAGCAATTGCGCGGCACCGCCGTCAATCAGGTCGACGGTGCGCGAATTGCCCTGGCGCACAATCTGGGTGGACCGACCGCGGTGGCGGCGGTCACGATCCTGGAGGGACCCGACGACTGACTCGAACGCGCGACCCGCACCGGACACCGGTGGCGAGATCGTCGCTCTGGTCACCGGCCGCCCGTCCCGGCGGCGGGTGGTACTGGACTGGGCCGCGCGGTACGCCGGCCGCGAGGGCACCGTGCACGTGGTGTGCGACGGCACCCCGGCCCCCGCGTTCGTCGGCTCGATCATGGTCGGGGTGTTCATCGATGCCGAATTGTTCGAGCACACCGACTTCGCGGCCACCGCGATGGTGCTGGCCCCGCACGGCTGCAACTGGACGTGGCAGTACGTACCTCTGGGCGCGGCCGCGCATGCGCAGGCCCTGGCCCGGCGCAAAGGTGTACTGGCTGTGGTGCCCGGCCGGTCCCGCTGGATGCGGCCGCGAACCGTGCGCGTGATCGAGGCCGGTTGATCGAGGCCGGTCGATAGCGCATTCGGTTCGGACGGGAGCGCCGTGCGGTGATAGGTTCCCGCCATGCCCAGCTCGCAAGATAAGACTGTCGGCCTGACCCTCGTCACCTATCAGAGCGCCGAGGACCTGCCGCGATTCCTGGAGACATTGGCACCGGCGGTGCACCCGTACACCGTGGAAGTGATCGCGATCGACAACGTCTCCACCGATCGCAGCGCCGATATCGTTGCCGAGTTCGGGGGCAGGGTCATTCGCAACCGCCGCAATGTGGGTCTGTCGGCGGCGATCAACCAGGGCGCCGCGCAGACCGACGCGGAATGGATTCTGGTCGCAAATCCCGATACCCAGCTCGATCCGGGTTCGATTGCGGCGCTGGTGGATACCGCCGAACACGATCCGCGTATCGGGATGATCGGGCCGCGGATCGCGCGGCTGGACGGCACGCCGTACCCGAGCGGGCGCAGCTTCCCGTCGCTGGCGGTCGGTATCGCGCACGCGCTGCTGGGCGGTGTCTGGCCGGAAAATCCGGCCACCCGAAAGTATTTCGGGAAGCAGGTCACCGAAGTCAGCGATGTCGACTGGATTTCCGGCTGCTGCATGCTGTTTCGCCGCGAGGCGTTCGAGGCGGTGGGCGGTTTCGACGACCGGTACTTCCTGTATTTCGAGGAAACCAAGATGGCGCTGGATATGCATCGCGCCGGATGGCGGGTCGTCCTGGATCCCTCGGTGCGGATTCTGCACCGGGAGGGCGGCAGTATGCGCTTCGCGCCTTTCCGTAAGGTCCGGACGCACCATCGCAGTGCCTTCCGCTTCTACTGCGATTACCACAAAGGATCGCCGTGGATCGTGTTCGCGCCCTTGGTCGCGGCGGGGCTGATCGTTCGCGGCGCGGTGGCAGTCGCGCGGACGGCCTTGATGCAGCGCCTCGGAAATCGGAACCGATGAACCCCGCGGCCGCCCGGCCGCCTACTTGCCGTGTTTGACCTGATTGAACGGCACGTCCTTATCGGCGGCGAATTCGCGTGGCATGCCGAGCATGCGTTCGCTGATGATGTTGCGCGCCATTTCGGCGCTGCCGCCGGCCAGGCTCCAAGCCTGACGGGACAGGTAGTCCTGGCCCGCTTGTGCCAGACCCAGGTCGTCGCCGGGACCACCGGTGGCGGCCGAGGCTCCCGCGATGCGCAGCGCGGTATCCGATTGCAGCCAGGCGTTGGTGGCGCTGAACAGGCGCACGATGGATCCGGCGGCCGGGGACAGATCCCGGGCCGCGATGCGAGCGCGGACGTGGGCGTTGAGCTGGTCCTGAACCATGTTCATGGCCCGGGCCTCGCCGATGTCCTCGCGGACCCGCGGATCGTCCAATTGTCCGGTGCGCCGTGCCGCCTCCAGCAGGCCGTTGACATTGCGGCCGCTGTGGTGGACGAAGCCGCTGGAATACGGTGACGCACCGCTGACGGCGCTGCGTTCGTGCACGAGCTGGCGGCTGGCGACCCCCCAGCCGCCGTTCACCTGACCGACGACCGCGTCGGCCGGAATCTCGACATCGTCGAAGAATTCCTGGCAGAACTCGGTGGACCCGTCGACCTGGGTGATGCGCTGCACGGTCAGCCCGGGGGTGTGCACGGGAACCAGGAACATGGTGAGGCCGGCGTGTTTCGGCACGTCCCAATTGGTGCGGGCCAGGCACAGGGCGTAGTCGGCGGCGTACGCGCCCGAGCTCCAGATCTTGGAGCCGTTGATGATCCAGCTGTCGCCGTGCCGGTCTGCGCGGGTGGTCAGGCCCGCCAGATCCGAGCCGCCGCGTGGTTCGGACAGGAACTGCACCAGCACTTCCTCACCGCGCAGCGCGGCCCCGATATGGGTGCGCTTCTGCTCCTCGTTACCCATATCCAGCAGGGTCGCAAGGCAAATGGTGAAGGTCGGGATGTTGAGTGCCAGCGGCATCTCGTACGGCAGCGACTCCTCGGTGAAGGCTCGCTGATGCTCCGGAGTCAGCCCGAGCCCGCCGTATTCGACCGGGAAGCAGATGCCCGCGAAGCCGGCGTCGTACAGAATCCGCTGCAGTTCGCGGGCCCGTGCCCAGGTCTCCGGCGTCTTCTGCTCGCCGGACAGGATGGGTGGTGCGGGCGGAAGATTATCCTTCAGCCACCGCCGTGCCCGGTCCCGGAACTCCTCGACCGATTCCATGGTGCTGCTGACAGTTTCGGCACTCACGATGCCTCCTGTAATTTGCGGGACACCCGCACCCGGTCGGCATCGGGAGCGGCTGCGCGATTGTCACTCACGATGCCTCCTGTAATTTGCGGGACACCCGCACCCGGTCGGCATCGGGAGCGGCTGCGCGATTGTCACTCACGATGCCTCCAGAAGGTCGGTGAGCCGACGTCGGTGTTCGGCGGGCGTTCCGTACAGGGCCCGGCCGAGGGTGACCCGACGCAGAAACAGGTGCATATCGTGTTCCCAGGTCACCCCGAGCCCGCCGTGCAGCTGCACGCATTCCTGCACGATGGGGCCGGTGGAGCCGCCGACGAACGATTTCGCGGTGCCGACCGCGGCGGCGGTATCCGGCTGTCCGCCGCTCGCGGCGGGGTCGGAGCCGAAGCTGTGTGCCGCGGCCCAGGACGTGGCCCGGCACGCTTCCAGGGTGGTGGCCATATCGGCGGCACGGTGTTTGAGCGCCTGATAGGAGGCCAGCGGACGGCCGAACGAGTAGCGGTCGAACATCCACTGCACGGTCACCTCGAAGGCATGTGCGGTGGCGCCGGTCATCTCGGACGCGCTCAGCGCCGAGGCGATGAGTAATTGTGTTTCCACGGCGGCCGCCGCGTCGGCGGGCTCGCGGTGCACCACCGCTTCGGGGGAGATCTCGACATTGTCGAAAGTCACCGTCGCCGTGTGCCGTACGGCGTCCAGGGTCCAGGTGGGGGTGATGGTGACGCCGGGCGCGTCGGTGGCCACCAGGACCTGAACCGGGCCTGCGGGTCCCTGGGCGTCGACCAGCAGCAGATCGGCTTCGGCGCCGTATTCGACCCGGTCCTTGGCGCCCGACAACCGCAAGCCCGCACCGGCTTCGGTGGCGACGGTGTCGACCCGCCGGGCAACGAATCCCGCGTCGGGTTCGTAGTGCGCCCACACCACGATCGAGGCGCCGTCGACGACCTCACCGATCACGCGCGTGAAATCGCCGGCCGAGCGCAGTAATCCGGCGAGTGCCGCATTACCGGTCACCAGCGGACCCGGCGCGCACGCCCGCCCGAACTCCTCGGCGATCAACGCCAGATCGGCGAGCGGGGCGTCGGAAACCGCACCCCCGCCGAGACTTTCGGGTACCAGCGGCGTGGTCCAGCCGAGTTCCACACCGCGCCGCCACCAGTCGCGGTCGAATTCGGCATCCGGCGCCGCGAGTGCGCGCACGGTGTCCAGGGGAACCGTGGCGGCCAGGAAATCTCGGGTGGTGGTCTGGAAGAGCCGTTGGTCGGCGGTCGGGTCGAGGCTCACGAGGGGTCCTTCGAAAGAGTCTCCCGCGCGGAACCTTTCGCCAGAAGGCCCGCGGCGGGAGACGGGGTGGGGGCCGGCCGCCACCCTCTGGCGGCGGCCGGGGCTCTACTTCATCGGTTCCCAGAAGGTGATCCGGGTGTTCTTCGGATCCACCGCGTCGGAGGTCTTCGACTTGCCCGAGGTGGCGTTCTCCCGCAGCTGCGCCAGCACCTTCAGCGGATCACCGTCGATCTCGTATACGGCCATATAGGTGTGCTCGGCGCCCTGGCCCGGCATCTCGGGGGCGGAATAGCGCGTCGCCGACGTGACTCCGTCGATCGCGAGCAGTTCGGGGATGTGCACGTCGGTGTACCAGGTGTTGTATTCCTCTTCCCGTCCTTCTTTGGGAGTGGAGAATACGATCATCTGCATGAGTTATCCCTA
This sequence comes from Nocardia sp., assembly GCA_017354515.1. GTDB lineage: Bacteria > Actinomycetota > Actinomycetes > Mycobacteriales > Mycobacteriaceae > Nocardia. The sequence goes on from JAFMQT010000007.1 coordinate 9,491, forward strand.
ACGGTTGTACCTGTGTGACAGCGAAATTCGATATCAGCCGTGGCTGGCGGCGTACAGTTCGGCCCACTCCTTGCGCGGGCGCACGGTCAGGTCGACGTCCTGAGCCTGGGCGCGCAGGGCGCCGACCGTGGCCTGCTCCTTGGGGGTGTGCTCGAACGGATCCCAGTTCAGTACCCGGCAGGCGTTCTGCCAGGTGATCTTGTTGATGTCCTCGTCCGAGGCCTGCACGTTGTTCAGTTCCGCCAGCACCTGCTCGGGCGCGTCCGGCCACAGCGAATCCGAGTGCGGGTAGTCGCATTCCCAGGCGATGGTGTCGATGCCGATGTCGTGGCGCAGTTTCAGCGAGGTCTTGTCGGTGACGTAGCAGGCGATCACGTGCTCGCGGAACACATCCGAGGGCATCTTGCCGCCGAAGTCGCGGCGCAGCCACTTCTGGTTCGTGTAGTGGCGGTCCGAGCGATCGAGGAAGTAGGGGATCCAGCCGATGCCGCCCTCGGACAGCGCGATCTTCAGGCCGGGGTAGTTGCGCATGGCCGGACCCCACAGCAGATCCTGCACCGCGATCTGAGACACGCTGGGGGCCAGCACCATCAGATTGTCGATGGGCGCGTCCTTGGCCATGTTCAGCGCCCGGAAGCCGGGGCCGATGTGCAGGTTCATCACCAGACCGGTCTCGGCCAGGGCGGCCAGCACCGGACCCCAGTAGTCCATATCGTGAAAGGACGGATAGCCCTCGACGTGCGGGATCTCCGACATGGTGACGCCGCGGAAGCCCTTCTCGGCGACCCGGTGGATCTCGGCGACCGCCAGTTGCGGATCCCACAGCGGCAGTATGGCATTCGGGATGAACCGGCCCGGGTAGGTGGCGCACCACTCGTCGATGTGCCAGTTGTTGTAGGCCTCGATCATCGCGATGGTGATCTCGTCCTTGAACTGGCTCAGATGGCCTGCGCTGAATCCGGCGAAGGTGGGAAAGCACATCGAGGACAGGATGCCGTTGGCGTTCATATCCGCGATGCGATCGTGGATGTCGTAGCAGCCCGGCCGCATCTCGGCGTAGCGGGCGGGGTTCTTGTCCCATTCTTCCTTCGGCCATCCGACGACCGAGTTCAGGCCGGTGACACCCACCGGCTTACCCCGGTAGACCCACTGGTCCATGCCCTGATCGTTGGTGATCAGCTGCGGTACGTACTCGGCGTACTTGGCCGGCGTGTGCCGGGCGAACATGTCGCCCGGCTCGACCACGTGGTCGTCGATACTGACCAGGATCATGTCGTCGATATTCATGAGGTTCCTCGGTGCTTTCGCGGCGGCGGTGGCCCGCTGGGTGGCCGGGCGACGTGATGAGATGCTGAATCTCTCTTTATGAGAATCGTACTCTCATATCCGAGTGTGGACGATACACCCCGATAGTCTTGTTCGAAACGATTCGGGCGATCGAAGGAGTGTGCGGTGAGTCAGCAGGGCCATCAGGGCCGGGTCGCGCTGGTCACGGGCGCGGCGCGGGGTATCGGCGCGGCGACGGTGCTGGCGCTGGCCGAGCGCGGCTGGTCGGTGCTCGCGGTGGACCTGGCCGCCGACGATCCCGCACTCGGGTACGCACTCGGCACATCCGAGCAGCTGGACGCGGTGGTCGCCGCGGCCGGGGCCAAGGCCACCGATCCGGGGGCCGTGCGCGGCTTCATCGCCGATGTGCGCGAAGGTGAGGCCGTGCAGGCGGCGGTCGACAAGGCGGTCGGCACCTGGGGCGGACTCGACGCCGCCGTCGGCGCCGCGGGGGTGATCGCGGGTGGGGTACCGCTGTGGGAGATGCCCGTCACCACCCGGCAGGCGGTTCTCGACATCTGCCTCGGCGGGGTCGTCAATCTCGCGCACGCGGCTGTTCCGGCACTGCTGGCCCGGCCCGAACCGCGCTCAGGGCGGTTCCTTGCGGTGGCCTCGGCCGCGGCCACCAAGGGCCTGCCGCTACTGGCCGCCTACTGCGCTGCGAAGGCCGGTGTGGCGGGACTGATCCGCGCGCTGGCCGCGGAACTGGGCTCGTCCGGTGTGACCGCCAACGCGGTCAGCCCCGGATCGACGGACACCGGCATCCTGGTCGAGACGGCCCGGATCTACGGTATGCCCGAACACACCCGGTTCCGCCATCAGCAACCGGTCGGGCGCCTGCTGGAGCCGACCGAAATCGCTTCCGTGCTGGCATTTCTCGCCGGTCCCGACAGTAGCGCCATGACCGGTGCGGTCGTCCCGGTCGACGGCGGGCTGGCACTGTAGTCATGCCCGCGCGCCGGCCGGGAGGGCGAACACGATCGGCTCGAACGGTTCCCCCGGCTGATAGACGTCGTTGAACAGGCCGCAGCCCTGCGGTGTGAGCCGCACCTGCTGAATGGTCCAGATATCGAGGCCGCCGTCGCGCACCGGTTCGGGAAGTTCGACCCGCACCAGCGGCAGGCGGGGTTCGTCGTCACGGTCGTAGGGGTCGGCCACGGTCACTACGGCGCTGCCTTCGCGCACCTCGATCCACGGGTCGGCGATCCGCACGAACAACATCCCGTGGTGCCCGGCGAACCGCACATCACCGCGGAAGGCGTAGAGCGTGTCGAGGTCCTCCGGCGCCTGCGGCGGCTCGGTGTCGATCTCGAAGAGTATCCCGCCGCCCCCGAGTGGCCGGGCCCCGCCGCTGACCTGCCCGCGACCATCCGGCATGCGCGAAATGTAGTGCACGAAACTGTGTTTGATGGCCCAGCACAGACCGGTCGATTCCGATGTCGTCATCGAACCTCACTAACGGATCGCGATGGCGCACGGCGCCGGGGTCCCGGCCTTGACGATAGATGATTCATTCCGACCGCGACGGCGGACCGAGGTCGGCATACGCACCGACCGTCGAGTCCAGCGCCGCCACGCACATGGCGAGGTTCTCGGCGGGGGAGATCCCTCGGTCGACCAGTGCGGTCAGGGTGGTTTCGCGGACGAAGGCGATCCATCCGGTGAACGCCGCCTCGGCGAGCCGGCGCCGGTGCCCGGTCGCGCCCACGGCGTCCAGGACGTCCTCGCACAGGACACGGAATGCGCGCTCGACGGGCGCCCGCACGACCGGGGCCGAGGCGATCGCGCTTCGGTTGGCGATCAGCACCAGCGGCAGGTGGGTTTCGTAGAAGTCGAGGTAGGCGGTCAGCGCCGTGACCAGACCGTCCCGAGCGGTCGGCGCGGCGTCGAGATCCAGTGTGGTGCTGATGGATTCGTGTGCGCGCTGCCAGATCGCCCCGAAGAAGTCGGCCTTGGTCGGAAAGTAGTGATAGAGCAGTGCTCGGGTGACACCGGCATGGCCGGCGATGTCCTCCATCGACAGTTCCTCGAACCGGCCCTCGCCGAACAACTTCTCGCCGGTGTCGAGCAATTGGGCGCGCCGTTGGTCGGGGCTCATACGACGGCGAGGGGACATCACGCCAGTGTAGGGGTTGTCCACGGGTGCCCGTGGTCGTACAGTGGAGTCTATTCAACAGATGTAAAATAAGAGGAGCGATGATGCGCGTCTTCCGGGTGTGGCTCGAGCTGTTCGGTATCGTCATGATCGCGATCGCGCTGGCGCACTTACTGTTCGGGCAGAGCACCTATATCGGTGGCGGCCCGGTGAGTGCGACCATGGAATCGGACCTGCGCTTCTACAACGTCGTATTCCTGGCCTACGGCCTCGCCTTCATCTGGGCGGCGCGGGATATCCCGGCGCGGGCGACGGCCATTCAGATACTCGGCGCGGTGTTCTTCGGCGGCGGTCTGGTGCGATTGCTGGCGTGGGCGGTGGCCGGGACGCCCAGCTGGTTCTACATCGCGATGATCCCGGTGGAGTTGATCATTCCCATCGGCCACCATCTGGTACTGCGTCAGCTGGGCATGATCGGCGTGGGCGAGAGCACCGGACGCGGCGGCGGATCGGTGTCCACCACCGCGGGTTCGCGGTAGCGGCCCGCGACCACGGCATCAGCGATCGGGTGGCCTGCGGGTCATGGTCTGCTCGACCCATTCGTGGGATTTCTGGAGAGCGCGCGGTGGCGCCGAACGGAGCATTCCGGCCCTGAGTTCGGCGATTGTGGTGGCGGACAGTTCCGCGCGCCACGCAGTTTCGGCTCGATGCATGGCGGCGGCGATACCGCACATCGGCGGGTATGTGCGTCCGGGAACGCGGGTGGGCCCCTGTTTACGGATCTCGGTGCAGCGGAACGCGGGATCGTCGCCTTCGACGGCCAGCACCACGTCCAGCAGGCTGATCTGGGCGGCGGGACGGCTGAGCCGGTATCCGCCGCCGCGGCCGGGCAGTGACCTCACGATGCCCGCTCCGGCGAGGGCTTGCAGTGCCTTGGCCAGATAGGGGGCGGGCACGTTGTGATATTCGGCGAGCCGGGACGCCGGCAGGGTCGCGCCCGCCGGGAGGGAGTCGAGTAGTACGACGCAGTGTGCAGCCCATTCAACGCCTTCGCTCATCCGCATATCCGGATTCTAGTTGTCCGGGAAACGCGAACCTACTAATATGGACAATAAATGTCCGAGTTAGGAGTGCGGGATGCGGATCGCCGTGGCCGGGGGAACCGGGGTCGTGGGTCGCTATGTCGTCGAATGTGCTAGGGCCGCAGGTCACGACGTGATCGTGCTGTCCCGCTCGACGGGGGTGGATACCGTCGCCGGGCGTGGACTGCGGTCCGCTCTGCGGGGAGTGGATACGATCGTCGACGCCACCAACGCCGGGACGACCGAGCAGACGCCGGCCACCGAATTCTTCACGGCTTCGGTCGCCAACCTCACTCGCGCCGGCGCCGAATCGGGGGCCGGTCACCTGGTGGTGTTGTCGATCGTGGGCATCGACTCCCCGGTGATCGGCTACTACGCGGCCAAACTCGCTCACGAACAGCGAGCGCTGGCCGGGCCACTGCCGGTGACCATCCTGCGGGCCACCCAGTTCCACGAGTTCGCGGCGCAGATGATCGCCTGGAATCGAGACGGCGCGCTGGCCCGTATCCCGGACTGGAATGTTCAGCCCGCCGCGGCGCGTACCGTCGGCCGGGTCCTGGCCGAACTCGCCGCGTCACCGCCGGGAGGCTGGGTGCCCGATCTGGGCGGACCGGGTCAGGCGAGGCTGGCGACCCTGGCCGCCCGGTTGTCGGACCACCTCGGTCTGGGGATCGAGGTGCAGGCCCTGGAATCGGAAATTCCCTCGGGGGCCTTGATTCCCGCCGCCGGCGCCCGCCTGGAAGGCCCGTCCTTCGAGCAATGGCTCAGCAGCACAGATGCCGCACACCTGGAGATGTTGTCATGACCGGGCTCGCGGAGCGGTCGGCCGATCTTCGCGCACGTCACCTCGGCGGCGATCCGCTCATCCTGGCCAATGTATGGGACGCCGCTTCCGCTCGGGCGGTGGTCGCGGCCGGGCACCCGGTGGTCGCAACCTCCTCGGCGGCGGTGGGGGCGGCCTCCGGTGCCGGCGATCACGAGCAGATGACCCCGCACACCGCGTTCGAGGCGATCACGCGGATAGCCGCCGCTGTGGATGTTCCGGTGACCGCTGATCTGGAGGCCGGCTACGGTCTGCCGGCGGCCGAACTGGTCGAACGTCTGCTCGAGGCGGGTGCGGTCGGCTGCAATATCGAGGACAGCGATCATGGTGGCGAGCTACCGCTGCGCGATCCGCGGCGGCAGGCGGACTACATAGCGCAGATTTGCGAGGCCGGTCGGCGATCGGGGGTCGAGGTGGTCGTGAACGCTCGGGTCGACGTCTACGTCCGTCGCGCGGTGCCGCAGGAAGAACGCCTGGCCGAGGCCATACGACGGGGCCGTAGGTATCTGGATGCCGGCGCCACATGCGTTTACCCCATCGGAGTTACCGATTCCGCCACGATTGCCGAACTCGTCGCCGGCATGGACGGCCCGGTCAATACGTGGCTGCACCCGGCGGGTCCACCGATGGCCGACCTCCGCGCCCTGGGAGTCGCCAGGATCTCGCTGGCCTCGGCATTGCACCGACATGCGATGGCGCGAATCACCGCGCTGGCCGAGGCCCTGCTCAACGATGCCGACGACTGGATCAGGACCGGCTGATCCGATGCGCCTGAGTCGCGGCTCTATACGCCCGTACGGTAGACCGGGCGACCGGCGACGATGGTGGCCGACACCGGTGCGGCATCGCAATCGGCGGTCGATTTCATGACGTCGGTGAATTCCTCGGGGCGGACGCGGAGCAGGGTCAGGTCCGCGGGATGTCCGGTGGCGATGGTGCGCGGGACGTGTGGCCGGGCGGGGGAGCCGAAGAACAGCGACAGCGCGGTGGCGGGGGACAGCGCTTCGCCGGGGCGGTCCGGTCCCCGATCGAGGCAGGCGCGCACCACCGCCCACGGATCGGGATCGCCGAACGGTGCGTCGGTTCCGGCCGCCACTCCCACTCCGGCGGCCAGTAGTGATCCCAGCCGCCACAGATCGGGCCGGTCTCCGGCGGGGATATCGCGGGCGTACTGCTCGCCGCGTTCGATGAGCAGATGAGGTTGGGTGACGACCGGAATATCGTTGCGGCGCAACCAGTCCAGGACGTCATCGGGGATGATCGCACCGTGTTCGATGCGATCGCCGGGCCGGACGCCGGCGAGGTCCAGCGCGGCCATGGTGAGGATCAGCTGCACCCGGGTCACGCAGTGCACCGCCGCCGAACGTCCCGCGTTGTGCAGGCGTCGCAGCCGGCCGGCGAATTCCTCCAGATCCGGAAGGCCGGTGTCGTCGAGCAGAATCTTGGTGGGGCCCAGGCGGAATCGGTCCACCTTCGGGTCCTCGATATCGGGTTCGGCCATACAGTGCACCCGCTGCACGATCCGGTTGTCGAGCACCGAGGCCGCCAGCGTGCCGACCTCCGGGCGGGTGAGATCGGGTGTGGCATCGGTGAACCCGGTGATTCCACGAGCCGCCGCGGCGGTGGAGATCGGAGACGGATCCGGGGGGAGTGTGCCCAGGCGATCGCGCAGCCAGGTGTCCATCCGCCACAGCCGCCCCGTCGCGCGACCCCCGGCATCGCGTTCGATACCCGGCAGCGGGCAATCGTCGACATCGAGCAGGGTGCAGGCCGCCGAATCGAGGATCCACAGCGCACCGGAACGGTGCTGCACCCGCACCGGACGCCCCACCCGCATCCGGTCCAGCGCCCAGCGGTCGATCGCCCCGGCGACGTCGTCGTGATAATCGACCGCCCGGATCCACCCCTGTCCGGCCTCACCGAGCGCTGCTTCGCGCAGCCGGGTGGCGAGGGCGTGTGCGCCGCGAATCCGGTCCGGCCCCACCAGAACCGATCGCGCGCGTGCGGCCAGCGAACGGATGTGCAGGTGATGATCGTGCAATCCCGGCACCAGCCAGCGGCCGCCCGCGTCGATCACCTCCTCGCCGGCGGTGGGGCGCAGATCTGACCCGCATTCGGTGATGGCGCCGCGTTCGCAGCGGATATCGGTGTGCGCACTGCCGTAGACGGCCGCGTCCCGGATCAGCATCGGACACCTCCGGATCGGGCCGACCGCTGGTCGGCGCCCGGTACTGCGACGGGTTGGGTGCGCCGGGTACGGGTGCAGTGCACCGACCATCCTGCGCGGTCGCCGCGAACCGTATGCGGTCCGGGGCAGATGGGTGCCGCGGCCGCGAACGCAGCGGTCACCGCGCGCATGGAGATATCGGCGAGTACTCCGCCGCCGAGTTCCAAACATTCGCATACGGCCAGTGCCGCACAGATTCCCGACAGCGGATCGCCGACGGCGTCGGCGCAGAACACCGGTTGTGCCCCGTCCCAGCCGACGAGCCCGCCCGCGACGGCGGCGTCGTCACCGAAGGCCACCCGCATCGGCTCATCGCGCCCGTACCCGGTCAGGCTCACCCAGATCTGTCCCGTCGGTAGAGGCCGGCGATCCGGCCCCAACCCGAGCTGCGCGAGCGCGCGCGGCCGCGAGGCCTCGATGACGATATCCGCGCGGTCCAGCAGCCGCGCCAATTCGGCTCGCCCGGAATCGGTTCGAAAATCCACCGAGCGGAATTCGTGTCCGGCGTGCAGTCGATCGAAGAAGGCCGCGTCGGCGCGGGCGCCATCGGGCCGATGCGGACTCTCGACCTTGATCACCTCCGCCCCCGCCCGGCCGAGGACATGTGCGCACAGCGGTCCCGCCCACATCGAGGACAGATCCACCACCAGCCGTCCGCGCAGACCACGGTGGAACACGGGCTCGGCGAGCCGATTCAGCCGCCAGGGTGGGGCGGTGGCGGCGGACCGTTCGACCGGGGCGAGTGCGGCCGCGGGGACGCCGAATAGTTGTGCTCGCTCGGCCAGTGATTCGGAGGTGATATGTAAAGCGAAGGCCGCCAGTGCATCCCATGGATCCGAACCATCGCCACCGCCCACGATGGCCGGTACCGAGCCGAAATCGTCGGGGCGGGACAGGGTGAGCGCACACCAGCCGTCGGCGGTGCGCAGCAGCCGGGTCGATCCGCCCGCGGACACCGATCCCTGTCGTCGAAACCCTTGCCCGGCAGCACGATCGGTGAGCACCGCGCCGGGGGAGAGCACGACGGGCCGCCCGAGGTCGGCGGTCGCCTCGGCCAGTGCTCGAAGTACCGCGTTCAGGCGTGTGAACGCGGGAGCGGGAGACGGATCGGGCGCTCGGTCGGGCGGACCGGTCAACGCCATGGCGCCCGATGCCGCCCAACCACAGACCTCGCAGTCGTCGAGGGGTGTGGCCAGAGGCCATCGGTTGGCGGCCGATAACGGCCCGGCCGCACCGGTATTCACGACGCCTCCTGCATCTTGCGGGGCACCCGCACCCGGTCGGCGTCGTGTGCCGCTGCGCGATTATCGCTCACGACGCCTCCTGTATCTTGCGGGGCACCCGCACCCGGTCGGCGTCGTGTGCCGCTGCGCGATTATCGCTCACGACGCCTCCTGTGCCTTGCGGGGCTCCTGTGCCGGATGTTCGATGCGATCGACCAGCCCCCATCGCAGTGCGGTATCGGTGTCGACGGTGCAGCCGGTGAGCATCGCCCACGCGGCCCGCCAGCGCCCGATTCGCCGGGGCACGCTGACGGTGCCCCCGGCGCCGGGAACCAATCCCATATCGACCTCGGGGAACCGGAACCAGGTCCCGGGCGCGGCCGTGACGATCCCGCCGAAGGCCGCGATCTCGGCCCCCGCGCCCACACAGGCCCCGTGGGTTTCGATCAGCAAGCGGTCGGACAGGCGGTCCAGCAGCCGCCACGGGGCGCGGTCCATACGAACCAGGTAGGCGGCGACCGGGTCTGTGGCGCAGCCGAATTCGTCGAGGTCCCCGCCGCTGCAGAAGGCCGGGCCGTTGCCGCGCAGACGGACCGAACCGACGGTCGGATCGGCGATCGCGACCTCGACCGCGGCCAGTAGTTCCTCGCGCATTCGCGTGCTGAGCGCATTGCGCCGCCGCGGATGGTCCAGAGTGATCGTCAGGGCGTCGGCGACCCGATCGATCCGCACCAGCTCGTCCGGTGCCGGCGCCGCACGGGCCGGGCCGCGCGCGGAGAGCCAGTCGGCGAACTCCTTGCCGCCCAGCAACATCGAATAGGTCGATGCCTCGGCGGCCAGGGCGGGCACCGTCGGCAGCGAAGGGGTCTGGCGCAGCAGTTGCCCGCACGCCACGGCGGCGCACGGCGCGTGCTCGACGGCCGCGGCCAGGGTGTCCAGGGCGATGTCGACATCGTCGACGGTCACGATGCGGCGATCGCGATACGGTGACGCGCTCAGCGTGACGGTGGCGGCCTCGACGACCGGATTGAGCGCCTTGGACACCGACTCACCGATCACGCCGACGATCAATCCCGCACTGCCGGTGATCGATTCGGCGACGGCAGCGGCGTGAGAAGCGTCGAGGCGGTCCAGATACAGCACGCTCAGCGCCCGCCCGGGCCGCCCGCCGGAGTCCAGTTCGAGATCGGTCAGGCGCAGATCCGCGGCGCCGGTGCCGACGGGCACCGTCTGCGAGGTGTGATTGCGGTGTGAGGCGTTGTTGCAGGTCATCGCCCTGGCCGTTCTCTGCTGCCGCGACGGGCGCCGCGGATCTGCCGGTAGTGCCGATCGATCCCCGTTGGGGATCATTCGAGCTGGTTCTTCATCACCTTTCCGGTCGCGCCCAGTGGCAGTTCGTCCAGGAACACCACCGACCGCGGCACCTTGTAGCCGGCCATGTTCTCCCGGCTCCAGGCGATCAGTTCCGCTTCGGTCAGGGGCGCTTTGGTGACCACGAACGCCTTGCCCACCTGGCCCATTCGTTCATCCGGCACTCCGATGACCGCCGCCTGGGCGACCGCGGGGTGCTGCATCAGGAAGTCCTCGATCTCGGCGGGATAGGCGTTGAAACCACCGACGATGAACATATCCTTCTTGCGGCCGATGATCCGCAACCGCCGCTCGGAGTCCATGGTTCCCAGATCGCCGGTGTGCAGCCAGCCGTCGGCATCGATCGCCGCCGCCGTCGCCTCGGGATCGTCGAGGTAGCCCTGCATGACCGTATAGCCGCGCACCAGCACCTCCCCATCCTCGGCGATGCTCACTTCGACACCGTCGCACGGGGTTCCGGCGGTGGTGGCGATCTGCTCGAAGGTGTCACCGGGCCGGGAGGCGGTGGCGGTGCCGGCCTCGGTGAGCCCGTAGCCGGTCATGATCGACTGGAACGGTAGTTCGGTCTTGACCCGTTTGATCAGCTCGACCGGGATATCGGCCGAGCCGGTGACCGCCGCGCGCAGGGTGGACAGATCGTATTTGTCCTGGACCTGCAGCAGCGAATGGTAGAGCGTCGGCGGTCCGGGGAGCATGGTGATCTTCTCTCGCGCCACCATCTCGCACACCGAATCCACGTCGAACACGGCGACCGGCAGGATGGTCGCCCCCCGGGTGAAGGAGGCGAGCACGCCGGCCTTGTATCCGAAGGTGTGGAAGAACGGATTGACCGCCAGATACCGGTCGCCCTCGCGCAGATCGGCCAGCTCACACCATTCGGCGTAGAGCCGCAGGTTCTGTTCGTGGTGCATCATCACGCCCTTGGGCCGGCCCGTGGTCCCGGAGGTGTAAATGATGTCGGCGATATCGGTCGGCGCCACCTCGCGTTCGAAAGGTGTTCCGCTGGAGAGGAAATCGGACTTCAGGTCGATGACCGGAACACCGTCGGGGCCGGTGTAGTCCTGCCCGAGGAATCCCTGCTGCACGAGCAGCATCTTCGCTCCGCTCCGGCCGATCACATCGGCGGCTTCGGCCGCCTTGAAGCGGGTGTTGACCGGGACCAGGACCGCGCCCGCGGTGAGCAGCCCGAAGGCGGCCACGATCCATTCCGCCGAATTCGGCGCCCAGATGGCGACCCGATCGCCCTTGGCGACTCCGGCCCGGGCGAATGCGCCCGCCGCATGGCGCACCCGGTCGTAGACCTGAGTGAAACTCAGGCGCAGATCACCATCGACGACCCCAT
>JAFMQT010000007.1:20989-24046 GCA_017354515.1 Nocardia sp.
AGCGGTCGGCAGCGGCGGCGACCATCTGCGGGATGGTCCGACCTGTCATACCTTCAGCAACCTCGCGAGGTTGCCGCCCATGATCTTCTTCTGGTTCTCCATGGGCATGTCCTTGATCTCCTGGATGTACCGGACCGGTTCGGCCAGGCCCTCCGGATGCGGGTAGTCCGAGCCGAACAGCACATTCTCCACACCGAGCAGATCGGCGATGCCCTGCAGATCCTCTTCCCAGAACGGGCTGACGTGGATCGAGCGCTTGACCGCCTCGACCGGATTCTGGAAGCCGAAGCCCTCGGGCGCCTTCTTGTACACATCACCCAGGGTCTCGAGCAGCGGGCCCAGCCAGGCGGCGCCGTTCTCGATGACGGCGACCTTGAGCTCCGGGTGGCGGAACAGGGCGCCGTGGCACACCCAGGAGGCCACCGCGTCCTGGATCGGCCGCCATTCGGTGGTCATCCGGAAGGCGTTGGTCTTGAACGGCAGCATCTCGGTGTTGCCGCCCTCCCACTCGGTGTTGTAGCGAGCGTAGCCCGAATCCGAGGAGTGCATGGTGACCAGGATGTCGTGCTCGACCACGCGCTTCCAGAACGGATCGAACTCCGGCAGCGCGAACGAACGCGGACCGCGCAGACCCGGGACCGGGGCCGGGCGCACCAGGATCGCCTTGGCGCCGTTCTCGACGCACCAGTCCAGTTCCTCGATGGCCTTGTCCACGATCGGCAGGCTCACCACGGGAACGGTGAAGATGCGGTCCTTGTAGTTGAAGCCCCAGGTCTCGAGCAGCCACTGGTTCAGCGAGTGGATCACCGCGTGGATCAGCTCGGGTTCGTGGCGCATGCGCTCTTCGATGAGGCTGGCCAGCGTCGGGAACATCAGGGTGCGGTCCAGCTGCAGTTCGTTCATCAGCTCGAGGCGCGGTGCGGGCTCATGGAACGCGGGAATCGACCGCATCGGCTTGCCGAAGATCTCGCGCTTGCTCTTACCCTCGGGGTTGCCGTTCTTGAAGTAGTCCTCCATCGCACCGGGACGGGCGACCACCTCGAAGGTGGGATTGGGGATGTACTCGCTGATCTGGCCGAGGATCGCGATCTTCGTGCGGCCGTTGAGTTCGACGTACTGGATCGCCTTCTCATATTCCTTCGGCAGGAACTTGGTCAGCGCTTCCCGGGTCTCGTACAGGTGATTGTCGGCGTCGAACAGCTGATACGGCAGCTCGAGCTTGCTCATAAGAGTCTCCTTTGTTCGTTATGAGAATCATATTCTCAGTTTTTGCCTGTTGCAATGTCCCCACCGCCCAGTTCGGCCCGAACCCGGTACTTCTGCACCTTGCCGCTCGGCGTGCGCGGGAAGTCGTCGACGATATGCAGTTCCTCGGGCCATTTCTGTTTCGCCAGGCCCGATTCGGCGAGATGGGCCTTGACGTCGTCGAGGGAGGGTACGGCGGCGCCCGCACGCAGCCGCACCACCGCGGCGGCGTGTTCGATGAGCCGGGGATCGGGTGCGGCGACCACTACCGCCTCGGCGACGGCCGGCATCCCCAGCAGCACATCCTCGATTTCGACGGCGCTGATGTTCTCCCCGCCCCGGATGATCAGATCGGCGGTACGGTCGGTGATGGTCAGATAGCCGTCCTCGTCGAGATGGCCGATATCGCCGGTGCGGTACCAGCCTTCGTCGTCGAAGGCCTCGGCGGTCAGCTCCTCATCGGTGTAGCCCAGGCACAGATCCGGTCCGCGGCTGAAGATCTCCCCGTCCTCCGACAACCGGATCTCCACCCCGGGCAGCGGGCAGCCGTCGGTGTAGAGGCGCTTGTCCTCGGGATCGGTGCAATCCGAGCCCGTGATGGAGGGGTGCTCGGTGCTGCCGTAGGCGCGATAGGCGATCAGGCCCATGTCGGTGAGGCGCGAGGTAACCGCGGCCGGGACCGAACTGCCGCCCAGCCCAGCGTATTTCATGAGCGCGAGATGCTCGTCGGTGAAGTCGGGATGGTCGAGCAGGCTGGTCAGATAGTAGGGGACACCGCCGGCGACGGTGACCCCGTGCTCGATCATCAACGCCAGCACCCGTTTCGGATCCCACACGTCGAGGAGGTTGATCTCGGTGCCGTCCAGGACGGGGACCAGCAGTGCGTTGAGCATGCCGATGAAATGCCCTACCGGCGCCGAGGTGATCTGGGGCCCCAGATCGGGCGGGAAGTGCTCGCTGAGCTGGCGCGTCTCGAACCAGAGACTGCGATGCGAGTGCATGACGCCCTTGGGGTTTCGCGTCGTGCCGGAGGTGAAGGCGATCAGTGCCGTGGAGTTCGGATCGACCTCGGCCACACCGCTGAGCGGCTCGTCGGCGAGCAGGTCGTCGAAATCCTGGCCCACCACACCCACGATCGGCACCTGGGCGCACAGATCAGGCTGAAATCTCAGCGCCCCGAACTCCTTGGCGGTGATGAACGCCTTCGGCCGCGCGACCTCGAGGATGTAGCCGAGTTCCTTGCGGCCGTAGAAATGCGCGATCGGAACCATCGTCGCGCCGACGAAGGAGGCGGCCCAGAAGGTGACCGCGGCCTCCATCCAGTTCGGCAACTGGAAGGCGACCACGTCGCCGGGCCCGACCCCGCGCGCCCGCAATCCCGCCGCCAGCCGGCGGGCGATGGTCTCGACCTCGGCGACCGTGCCCTCCCAGGGGCGGACCGTGGAGAACACCCGGAACCGCACATCCGGGGCGGCGGCCAGTCCGCGGGCGAGGACCTGACCCATACTCTCTCGCGTCCACCACCCGTTCGCCTCGTACCGTTCGACCAACTGCTGCGGAATATTTCGCATGGCTGGAGCTCCAATGCCCGGCGCCGGGGACACGCTCCGGCGGTGGCTCGGGCCGTGCGACCGCCGGTGACGAGGCCGTGGACCCCGCCGTGAAGATGATATTCTCATCTTTGGAGAAGGTGCATATCCAGAATGGAGAACGTGGCATGGTCGAGCTCGAGGTGGACGACAACGGAGTCGCGGTGCTCACCATCAACCGCCCCGAGGCCCGCAATGCCATCGCGCCCGAGACGATGCAGCA
>JAFMQT010000421.1 GCA_017354515.1 Nocardia sp.
CATCGAAGGCGTGTGCGACGGTCCGGAAGTTGCGCATCTGCTCGGTGGGATCGGTGCCGTGAATGGCGATCGAGGCGAAGGCGTGCCGATGATCTTTGGATCCGAACACCTCGGGCAGTGTCGTACCCGTTCGGGTGGGCCAGTACGCGCCGTTCACGCGGTCGATCTGCTGTGGGAAGCGGTCGGGCAACGCGTTGAGCGCGGCCACGATCGGCGCGGCGAAGGCCTTATCGTCGATCGTCTTTCCCGCGGGCGCGTGGTAGAGCAGGATCACATCGGCGCTGTGGTCGGAGCCGAAGGTCTCCTGGTGCAGGTACGCGGCCCGGACCGATTCCGAGGACGGATCGTCCCAGCCGCCGGAACCGAGGTGGGCGCCCAGGCCCAGTCCGTACCAGCCGAGAGCCAGCAGTCCCGCCGCGAATGCGGCGATCACGAGGTACCGCCGGCGCAGCACCATATCGGCCCACCGATTCAACTCGCCGAACAAAGGCCGTCTCCCAACTCTTCCGCGGATTTATCGCTGACGGTATGTTTCGCGGCGCGAGTAAATGAGCATTCGAGAAAAGATACGTCGAAACCGGTGCGTCTCGTGGTCCGGTCACGAAATTTGCCACCGATCACAGTTTCGCGGCGTAATCGTTGTGAGATCTTGGTGCGGCGCCGTCCAGGATCGTTGGCGGCACGTCAATACTGTTGTGGCCCTGCTGCTTCGGAGCGGAGCCCTGCCTCGGGGTGCAGGCTGTGAGCGCTCACAGCGTGTGTGCCGGGTCTTGGTTGGCGGGGCCAAATGTCATGTGAATTCCTCCATTACTCGATCACGGTCAATACCGTGTGCACCGTCAATGCAGTACCGCAGAGACGAGTGAGTCGCCGAGAAATACCGGTGGCCTCTGAACGCGAAACCGGAGGATATTCGTGTCGGATATTGCAATTGTGGGTATCGGCTGCCGATTCGCGGGCGGGATCGACTCACCGGAGACATTCTGGGATTTCGTGGTCGACAAGCGCGACGGCGTGGTCGAGATGCCGGCGGATCGATGGGACTACCGCAGGTACTACGACCCCGAGCCCCGCACCCCGGGCCGCAGCTACACCAAGCGCGGCGCCTTCATGACGATCGATCCCTGGCAGTTCGACCCGGACTTCTTCGGGATCTCCCCGCGCGAGGCCACCGTGCTGGACCCGCAGCAACGACTCATGCTCGAGGTCACCTGGGAAGCACTCGACGACGCCGGCATGGCCGGTCGCGCGGCCGGGGGATCGGTCGGGGTATATGTCGGCGGCTTCGTCGTCGATCAGTCGGTGATCGGCGTGGTCGGGCCCGCCCTGTTCCACACCGATATGCACACCCCGGCCAGCGCCTCGTACACCATGCTGTCGAACCGGATCGCCTACGCGCTGAACCTGGTCGGGCCCGCGATCACCGTCGACACCGCGTGCTCGTCGTCACTGGTCTCCTTCCATCTGGCGTGTCAGGCGCTCGAGAACGACGACTGCCGGGTGGCGCTGGCGGGCGGGGTGAACGTGATGCTGCAGCCGGAAACCTTCGTGCTGATGTGCAAGGGCGGATTCCTCGCCGCGGACGGCCGCTGCAAATCCTTCGACGCCGCCGCCGACGGATACGGGCGCGGTGAGGGCGCCGGAATGGTGGTACTGAAGAAACTCGACGACGCCGTGCGCGACGGTGATCGCATCTACGCGGTGGTCAAGGCCACCGGCTCGAATCAGGACGGCCGCACCACCGCGATCACGGTGCCCAATGTCGATTCCCAGGAGGCGCTGGCGCGCACCGTGTGCCGGCGGTCGGGACTGGCGCCGGACTCCATCACCTATCTGGAGGCGCACGGCACCGGAACCCTGGTCGGTGATCCGGTCGAATTACGCGCGCTGGGAAAGGTTTTCGGCGCCCCGGCCGGACGCGGCGAATCGGTCGGCGTCGGCTCGGTGAAGGCGACGATCGGCCATACCGAGGCCGCCGCGGGCATCGCGAGCGTGATCAAGGCCGCGCTGGCCATCAAACATCGCACCCTGCCGCCGCAGGGCTGGCTGGACAAACCCAACCCCGATATCCCGTTCGACGAGCTGGGGCTGCACGTGCAGACCGAGGCGCAGCCGCTACCCGCCGAGGCCGGTCCGATGTCGGTGGCGGTCAACGGTTTCGGCTACGGCGGCACCAATGCCCACGCGATTCTGCAGGAGTACGCCCAGCCGGTACCCGAGCGCGGGCCGTGCCGTCACCTGGGCATCCTGCCCATCTCGGCGCGCAGTACCGCCGCGGCTCGCGCATTGGCCGGCCGATTCGCCGAGCAGATCTGCGCGGGCGCCGATCCCGATCACCTCGCCGAGGCGGCGTGGACGCGGATGGCGCAGCACCCGTTCCGAACCGGTGTGCTGGTCGGCGACTCGACCGAGAATCTGGTGCGTGATCTGCGCGACTACGCGGCCGGGGAGGGACGTGAGGCGGTGCGCACCATCGTCTCGCGGGCCGACGAACCGGTCTTCGTATTCTCCGGAATGGGTCCGCAGCACCGGCGCATGGGGCGCGAACTGCTCGAGGCGGGCGGCGTCTTCGCCGAGACCGCCGCCGAGATCGACGCCGAATTCCGGGCGCTGGCGGGCTGGTCGATCATCGACGAGCTGCGCAAACCGGAGGACGAATCCCGGGTCACCAGTACCGAAGTCGCACAACCGGCCAACTTCCTCGTGCAGGTCGCACTGGTACGTGAACTGCGGCAGTATGCGATCACCCCGGCCGCTATCGTCGGCCACAGTGTGGGCGAGGTGTCCGCGGCGTATGTGAGCGGCATGCTGTCACTTCCGGACGCGGTGCGAGTGGCCTACCACCGTGCCCGCCTGCAGGCCACGACCGCCGGCACCGGCGGCATGCTGGCGGTGGGGCTGCCGAAGGACAAGGCGGCCGAGCTGATCGGCGACGAGCCGGGTATCGATATCGCGGCGGTGAACAGCCCCGGCGCCGTCACCCTGTCCGGTGATTCCGAGCGACTGGACCTGTTGGCCGAAAAGCTCACCGAGGAAGGCATTTTCGCCCGCCGCCTGCGGGTCGAGGTGCCGTACCACAGCCGTCTGATGGATCCGATCGAAACCGAATTGCGTTCGGTACTGGCCGATCTGGCGCCCCGCACCCCGACGGTGCCGCTGTATTCGACGGTGACCGGTCTGCCCGTCTCGGAAGCGGATTGGGACGCCTCCTACTGGTGGTCCAATGTGCGCCGGCCGGTCCGATTCCTCGATGCCGTCAACGAGTTGATCGGGGCCGGCAGCCGCATATTCCTGGAGGTCGGCCCGCATCCGGTGCTCTCGGGCAATATCCGCGAGGCGCTGCTGGGTGCGGACGTGTCCGGCACCACCGTGCAGACGCTGGATCGCGAACAGTCCGATTCGGTGAGTGTGCGGCGCACTCTGATCGGCCTGCATGCGGCCGGTGTGCTCGACCGCGACGCGCTGTTTCCCGCTGACCGCCCGGCCACTCCGCATCTGCCGCTGCCCCGGTATCCCTGGCAGCGCACCCGGCTGCATTCAGCGCTGCCGCTGTTCGAACAGGCCCGGTTGGGCACACCCGGCGGATACGCCATGCTCGGTGATCCGGATGTCGAGGGCCGCCCGGAATGGTTGTTGCAGGTCGGCACCGAAGTGCTGCCGTGGCTGTCCGATCACGTGGTCAACGGCATCAAGATCATGCCGGGCGCCGCGTATCTCGATGCCGCGCTCAGCGCCACCGCCTCCCGGATCGGCAGTAAACAGGTTGCGCTGGAAGGTGTTCGGTTCGTGGCACCGCTGATCATGGGTGCCCCGGACGTGCCACTGGTGGCACTCACCGTCGAGGAGTCCAGCGGGCGCTTCCTGATCCGCTCGCGCAGCGCGACCGGCACCGCGTGGACCGTGCACGCCTCCGGGCGCACCCTCACCGGCAGCCATGAACAAACGCGGGTCGCGGTGCCGGCGATCGACGTCGGCATCGAGGTCGATCCGGCGATGTTCTACTCCGGACTGGCCGCGGCCGGACTGCAGTACGGTCCCTCGTTCCGGCGGGTCACCTCGGTGCGGGTCGGTGCGGATGTCGTATTGGCCACCGTCGACGGCGCCATCGCCCAGGAGTCGGGACACCTGGCCCACCCGGCGGTGCTGGACGCCGCCATGCAGTGTGCCGCACTACTTTTCGCCGACGAGCGGATCGACGAAGGCGTGATGGTTCCGGTCGGTGTCGCCGCCGTCCGGTTGCTCGCCGAACTACCTGAAACGATCACCGTCGTCGCCCGCCGGACCCCGCACGCCCGGCTGCGCG
>JAFMQT010000422.1 GCA_017354515.1 Nocardia sp.
CCGGCCGTCGCCATATGAGGGGGATGTCCACAGTCTCAGCGGCAGCCGCGATTCCTGTTGCGTCCCAGCGGAATCGGAATAGTCCTATTTGACTGGTATTCATACCGGATATGTAACTACCGCCGGCGCAAGTGATTTCGAAGGTTTGGGACGCCACCGCTGGGCGTACACCGAGGGTGGCCGATCTCGTTGACCCGGCGGGAGGATATCGGTGTCCGATCGTTATCAAAGACCGCGCGACCGCCGGAGGTGACCTGGTCGGCGGGCGTGGTGGAGACCGATTGTTTCTCGGGTGGTCAGGATCTGTTCACGCTGAGCGTAACTCGGTGACGGAGCCTGGAATCGGACACCCACTCGGGTGGGTGTCCGGTTGTGCGATGGGGAAGTGCTGGTCAGTAACTGAATGTCCGATTTAGTTACGCGGCGGGAAGGTTCGGTGGCCGGCGAACGCGGGGGAGCCGGACGGTTACCGACCCGAGATACGTCGCGCACGATCGGTTCGGATGCGTTAGCCTGGCAGATGCCAAGCGGCGTCTCTACGAAAGGAACTGGCGGAAATGGCATTCGAAGCCACTGGAGCTATCGGCGACCACTACAACGAGGCCGGCGGCGCGTCGAGCCCGCTCGGTGAGCCCATCTCGGAGGAGCAGGACGCCCCCAACGGCGGCAAGTTCCAGGAATTCAAGGGTGGCGTCATCTATTTCAGCCTGCCCACCGGTGCCAAGACCGTCTACGGTGCGATCCGTCAGGCGTGGGAGGCCGAGGGCGGCGCGGGCGGTCGCCTGGGCTACCCCACCTCCGATGAGGAGGACATCGAGGGCGGCAAGATCAGCCGCTTCGAGAACGGTTCGATTAGCTACTCGATCGCCGACGACGCGGTGACGGTCAACGCGAACTGATTCTCGGTACATACCCCCGAAGGGCGCCGATCGGATGGATCGGCGCCCTTCGGGCTCTCCGGTACGCATTGCGAATGATTAGCTGGTCACACTATCGGTCTGCTGCCGCGCGCCGGAAAACAGTCGCCCCCAGGATGGTCTCCGAACTTCTCTGACGAGCCGATAGAGTGCACCGGATGTGCCCCGCGGCCGGTGCGGCGGCCGGAACTGGAGGAGTCGTGTCGTCCGAGAACGCCGAACCGATCCGGGGGCGTTGGGTCGGGGCCGGGATCGCCGCAGCCCTCGCCCTGGGTGCCGGACTGATCATCGGCGGGACGGCATTGGCAGTCTACAGCCGGTACTTCGCCGGCACGCGGGTCCTGGACGGGGTCGGCCGGGACTTCGGATCCTTCGAAGGTGTTCGGGTTACCGGACTTCCGGAGCGGTACGCCGCGACTGCTGTGGTTCTCGGCGCGGTCATGATCCTGGTGGTCGCGGGGATCGCACTGTTCGGATCTCGCCGCGGCGCCATCGGACGGCTGTTGCCATTCGGCGGGCTGATCGCGGCCGGGGCGATCATCTGGCTGTGGGTCCGGGACCATATGCCCGCGCTCTTCGAACAGATTCGGTTCGACTATCCGCTGTTTCCCCGGCTGCCGACGGCGCTGGCGGCGATGGGGTTGGTGCTCGTCGGGGCGATCCTCATCGCGGGCGCGGGAATGGCGCCGGTTCGGGTGCGGCGCGGGCCGCGCATGCTGTTGGTGGCGGCGGCCGCGGCGGGGCTGCTCATCTCCTCGGTGGTGGGGTTGAGTGCCGTTCGCGCTGGGGATGATTCGGCTCGCGTGGACCATGTGACCGCCGCCCAGGTTCAGATTCGTCCGGTGCCGCGGACGGTCGGAGCACAGCGCTATCGGATGCCGATTCCGGTCGATCCGGGTCGCGACGACCTCCGCAAAACCGTCGACGTGGTGCCCGCGGGAGCCGGATTCGTCGTCGCCGACGGCCGCGGCCTCACCGCCTACGAGGGCGGTAGCGGCGCGCCCCGCTGGCACTACCGGCGTCGCGGCACGGGCGATCATGGACGTCCGGGTGACGGATACCGAACCGGCACACTGTATTCCGCCGACGACGGGTCGGTGGTGCTGGCGCGCTGGGACCACCTGGGCTGGATCGCGTTCGAGGCGATGACCGGTGAAATCCTGTGGCAGCACTCCGAATTCACCGATGCGGAGGGCGCGCTACCCGATGTGGCGGGTCTCGGCACCCAGCATCCGGGCCGGTCGTCGGGGGCGCTGCTGCGCTACAGTGGCGACCGGCTGGCCCGATATGACGCCAGAACCGGAAAACAGCTGTGGTCCACCGATATCCGAACTCCCGGATGCGGTGGCAGCGGGAGTGTGGTGGTCACCGACTCCGCTGCCTATCGGGTGGTGGTGTGCGGGGCCGGGCCGGCCGGCTCCGGAACCGAGGACTCCGGAACGGCGCTGCATGCCGCCACCTACGACCTCCGGACCGGTGCGCAGATCGCGAACCGCGGTGTCGGCCGCGGTACGACGGATGCGGCGGACCGGATCCGCCTCATCGCCGTCAGCCGCACCGGGACGGTGGTGACGCTGCTCTGGATGGTCTCCGGGGCCGTGCATCAGATGATCCTCACCGCGCCGGAGCAACTCGCCACCGCGCCGCGGGACGCGCCCGAGGAACGTGATGTGCTCGCGGCCGACAGATCGGGACATCAACTGCTGGTGGACAATCGGCTGGTCCCCGATGAGGACCCGAATCGGTATCAGGTCGTCGACAGCGCGTCGGGAGCACCGCTGTTCTCCATTCCGGAAATGGGTGTGGGCGCGTTCCGGGAGATTCCGCCGGAGACCACCGCACTGCTGGGTGATGAGGTGGTCGTGGTGCAGTACTCCGGGGACTTCGGCGCCGATCACGCCGATCTGCGCACGTGGAATCGGTCGCTACCACTGGCCGTTCCCGCACCCGCGCCGCCGCCGGATCCGGTATCGGCGCCTACCCCGCCGCCGGCACCGGAGCCCGACCCCACCGCGGCCCCGGCGCCCGTCGCTGCGTCGGTGCCGGTTCCCGGCGGATCACATCCGATCGGGAACGGCGCGCAGAGTTGTTCGGTCACTTCGGTATTCAGCGCACCCGGGGCCTTCCTGACGCTGTGTATCGATCAGGCTTCCGCCCAGCTCATCGGCTTCGCGCCCTAGTGTGTCGAGGTCATCGGCCGCGAACTCGACGAGTTCGACGATGCCGTGCAGCGCCGCCGTGCGGTTACTGTCCAGATAGGACAGGCCCGGCAGTTGCGGGCAGGTGGCTAGCCAGCGGTCGTGCTCGCCGGACCAGGTGACCTGGTAGGTGTGGTGGTGCACGCGGCCTCCGATCGCGGTCTGCGGGACCGGATGATTATCGCGTCGACCATCGGTTTGCCGGCATATTTCACCGATCCCGGCGGGTCATCGACACGGCGCGACTATCGGAATCTCCAGCTGTTGGCTGATGGTCGCGTCCGATCGGTATCGTTGGGGAGAGTCTTCGCCGAGGTAACGACCGGGAATCGCTGTTCGGAAGGACATCCATGGTTTCGCAGGGACCGGTGGTGGTGGGGGTCGACAGTTCCGCGGACGCGCTGCGAGCCGTGCGCTGGGCCGCGAATAATGCTGTGCTGCACCGGGGTTCGCTGGAAGTGGTGAGCGCGGTCCCGCCGGTTCCGCAGGAACGCGTGGGGGACGAGGGGGTGCGCGCACATCACGAGCGGTTGCGGGAGCAGGCCGGACAGGCCCTCGAGGTGGCGGTAGGGGTGGCGGGCGACAACGCGCCCGGACTGGATATCGGTTCCGCGATCATCGACGCGCCGATCATTCCGGCCCTGCTCACCCGGTCCGATACCGCCCGTCTGACGGTGGTCGGGGCGCGCGGGCTCGGCGCGTATCAGCGCAGTCTGCTGGGGTCGGTGAGTACCGCGCTGATCCGGCACGCGCGCGGGCCGGTCGCGGTGATCCCGGACGACCCGCTGCTGGGCTCGCGGCAACCGGTGGTCGTCGGATACGACGATTCACCGTGCAGTGCAACAGCTCTCGCGATCGGCCTGGATGAGGCGCGGCGGCGCGGAACCTCGCTCGTCCTGGTGCACACCTGGCAGCGGTTCGGTGGTTATCCCTCGCCGTCGGTCCTGCAGCATGAGGGCGAACAATTGCTCGCGAACGCCCTCGAGACGCATGCCGACCCGGACGAACCGGTCGAGGTTCGCTTGGTCGTGGTGGAGGACAAACCGGTGCGGCGCCTACTCGACGAATCCGCCCAGGCGCAGCTGGTCGTGGTCGGCAGTCACGGTAAGGGCGGGTTTCCGGGGATGACGCTGGGCTCCACGAGCCAGGCGCTGATGCACAGTG
>JAFMQT010000423.1 GCA_017354515.1 Nocardia sp.
GGGGCCGCGCGCAACCGGCCCGGTACCCGCAAGTCCGACGACGCTCCCGAACTGGTCCTCGGTCGCAATCCGGTAGTGGAATGTCTGCGCGCGGAGGTGCCGGCGACGGCGCTGTACGTGGCGCTCGGCACCGAGAACGACGACCGGCTGAGCGAGTCGGTCCAGCTGGCCGCCGATGCCGGGATCTCGATTCTGGAGGTCTCGCGCACCGATCTGGATCGGATGAGTACCAACGGTTTACATCAGGGCATGGCCCTGCAGGTGCCGCCCTACCGGTACGCGCACCCCGGTGATCTGCTCGATGCCGCGAACGCCTCGGGGACCGCCCCGCTGCTGGTCGCGCTGGACAATATCTCCGATCCGCGCAATCTGGGTGCGGTGATCCGATCGGTGGCGGCCTTCGGCGGGCACGGCGTGGTGATTCCGCAGCGCCGCAGCGCCAGCGTGACGGCCGTCGCCTGGCGCACGAGTGCCGGTGCCGCGGCGCGACTTCCGGTCGCCCGGGCCACCAATCTGACTCGCACACTGAAGGATTGGGCCAAGGCGGGTTTGCAGGTGGTAGGCCTGGACGCCGGCGGCGATACCGTCCTCGACGAATTCGACGGCAGCACACCGACTGTCGTGGTGGTGGGATCGGAGGGTAAGGGCCTGTCCCGGCTGGTGCGCGAAACCTGCGACAGTATTCTGAGCATTCCGATGGCGGGACCGGTCGAATCGCTGAACGCGTCGGTGGCCGCGGGTGTGGTCCTGGCCGATATCGCCCGTCAGCGCCGGTAAGCTCAGCGCGTCAGTCGTTCAACGCCAGTCGATTTCACTGTGGTGAACTGGACCCGGAAAACCTGGGCGCCGAGTGTTCCCGGGCGTTTCCCGCCTCGCCCACCGTAAACTCGACTCGTGGCCATGTTCGAACCCGACTTCTGGGATGAGTTACCCGAGCCGCCCGAGGGCAGCCCCGTTGAGCATCCCCATGCGACGACGGTTCTGCTGGTGGGCGTGATGAGCGTCCTGTGCTGCGGTGTGCTGGGACCGGTGGCCTGGGTGATGGGCCGGCGCGCCCTCGACGAGATCGATATCTCAGGCGGCACCGTCGGCGGCCGTTCCCAGGTTATGATCGGCTACTTCGCCGGTATTGCCGGGACGGTCATCATGATCATCACGGCCTGCATCTTCCTGTTGACGGTGGTCGGCGGTCACTGATCCGCGGCCGGATCACCGCCGTCGAGGCCATGCTGATCCGCGGGTGCCGAAAGATTTCCGGTCGGCCAATCACCGCTGACGCTGCCCGACCACTTCGGCGGCCGGCGGTCGCGCATCGCGGTCATGCCCTCGCCCGCGTCCGCACTCGCGTCGACATAGCCGTGCAGGTCGGCCTCCAACCGGCCCACCGCCTCCGGGGCCATTCCCAGGCCCTCCCACATCAGCCGCTTGGACAGTGCGGTGGGGACCGGCGCCGAACCCGATGCCAGATCGTGTGCCACCGCCAGCGCCGTCGGCAGCACCTCGCCCGACGGCAGGCTGGCATTGGCCAGCCCCATCTGCTTGGCTTCGTCGCCGTCGAATGTGCGCCCGGTCAGCATGATGTCGGCCGCATTGGCGATACCGGCCAGACGCGGCAGCGTCCAGTGCGCGTAGCCATCGGCGATCGAGCCGCGGCGCACCTGATTGAGTCCGTAGACCGCGTCCGTGGCCACGTAGCGCAGATCGCACTGCAGCGCCAGCGCCAGACCCACCCCCACCGCATGGCCGTTGACCGCGGCGAGTACGGGTTTGCGGACCTGCCAGGGCGGTGGATCGATGGACGCGCTGACCGCGCCGACCTTCGCCGACAGATCCGCACCGGCGCAGAACGCGGGCGGAGTTCCGGTGATCACCACCGCGCGAATCGCGTCCTCGCCGTCGCAGCGGCGCAGTGCGCTGCCCAGTTCGGCGGCCATCTCGGGGGTCATGGCATTCTGCTGGGCGGGACGGTTGAGCGTCAGCACAGCAACCCCACCCGATACATCCACCTGCAGCTGCTGCATTCTTCGCCTCCGCTCATGTACTGATCACATAACGTACACCGGGATATGCACTGCGGCACGGCCGCCGGGCGATTGCCGAATACCCCGGACGTTCCCGAAGCCACAGGTCACGCCGTTGAATCAGCGGGCCAGCGCGGTGGGCGGATCGGTTGTCAGTCGCGCAGGACCTTGCGGCCGATGGCCCATTTGTGAACCTCGGTGGGGCCGTCGTAGAGGCGGAAGGCGCGCATATCGCGGAAGAGCATCTCGACCACCGTCTCGTCACTGATCCCGATTCCGCCCAAGATCTGCACGCAGCGGTCGGTGACCTTGAAAAGTTCCTCGGAGACATAGGATTTCGCCATCGAACTCTCGTGGCGGGCCTTGTGGCCGTTGTCCATCAGCCAGCACGCGTGCCAGATGGTGAGCCGGCACTGATGCAGGGCGACCTCGTTATCGGCGAGCATGAACGACACCCCCTCATGCTCGCCGATCGGCTTACCGAACGCGGTGCGCGTCTTGGCGTGCTCGATCGCGATACTCTGTGCGCGTTCGGCGGCGCCGAGCCAGCGCATACAGTGCGTGAGCCGAGCCGGTGCCAGCCGCAACTGGGCGTACCGCAGCGCCTGGCCACTGTCGCCGACCAGGGATGTCTTGGGCAGCACCAGATTCTCGAAGGAGACCACACCGTGCCCGCCGACGTAGTTGCGGTCCATGGTGTTCATGGTGCGTTCGATGACGATTCCGGGAGTACCGCCCTCGGCGAGGAACAGGGTGGGCCCCTCGGGCACATGGTCATTGGACTGCAGGTCGGCCATGATGATCCAGGTCTTGGCGCCGTCGGCACCGGTGATCAGCCATTTGCGGCCGTTGATGGTGAAGTTCTCGCCATCGAAGGTGGCGGTGGTCGACAACTGCCCCGGATCCGATCCCGCACCACCCGGCTCGGTCATGGCGAATACCGACCGCTGATGTCCGGCGATCACCGGCATCAGGAAGCGATCGATCTGCTCCGGGTTCGCGACCTTGGACAGCAGGTACATATTGCCCTCGTCGGGGGCGGCGCAGTTCATCGCGACCGGGCCGAGGGTCGACCAGCCCGCCGCCTCGTACACCACGGCCTGCTCGATATGCGACAGACCGCGACCGCCGAACTCCTCGGGAGCCTGGATGGTCAGCAACTTCTCGGCCCGGGCCAGCTCGACCAGTTCCTGCCGTAGCTCGTCGGTGGGGCCGTGGGCAGTCAGGCGCGGGTCCCGCTCGTAGGGAACGATCTTGTCGATGACGAACCGGCGGATCCGGTCGCGTTCGGCGGCGAGGTCCTCGGGTAGCGAGAAGTCGATCATCATTCACCTTCGGTCGGGGAGGATGCGAGCAGCATACGATGCTCGGCGACCGAGACTGAAGGCGGATGCCATCAAATGCCCTCGGTCAGCACCTCACGCAGGAACGACTCTACTTCTGCCTGGTAGACGACGGGCTGATCATCATGGACGAGATGCCCGGCCGCTTCGACCAGCCGATACCGAACGTGCGGCCGGGCGGCCGCCATGGCCCGCATCTGATCCGGTGGAGTGATCGTGTATTCACCCTCGATCAGCAGGGTCGGCACCCGCACCGAATTCCAGCCCGGCCAGAAATCCCGGGTCCCCCACTCCTCGGAGATCGCCACGAAGGTGTCCAGCGGGCCGTGCAGGCGGTAACCGTCCGGACCGCACGCGAACGAGGCCATGAAATAGCGGCCCGCCACCGGACCGAAATAGTCCAGCATCGCCCGCTCGTCCGGAAACGGCTGCGGCCACGTCCGCATCATCGCCGCCCAGTCGGTCGCGGTGCGGCCCCGGAAATCCGGCGCCATATCCTCGACCACCAGTGCCCGCACCCGGTCCGGATACGTGGCGGCGAACATCCATCCGTGCAGTCCGCCCATGGAATGCCCGATCACCACCATCGGATCGGAGATCGATGCCGTCGCCTCGGCGAGGTCGGCGACGAAGGCCTCCGTGGTCAGCTCGGCCGGCGCCGGCCGTCCGTGCGCGGCCGCGTCGAAGGTGTGCACATGTCCGAATTCCCGCAGCCACGGCACCTGGTCACGCCACGTCCGGGCACTGCCCATCAGGCCGTGCAGCAGCAGAATCGGTGTCCCGGAACCGCCCTCGTCATACAACATCGGAATCGACGATACGTGCGGCTATGGTGGCGACATGGCTGTTGTGAAGATCAATGCGATCGAGGTTCCCGAGGGAGCCGGACCCGAACTCGAGAAACGGTTCG
>JAFMQT010000424.1 GCA_017354515.1 Nocardia sp.
GTCCTGGTGCACGAGGACCACCTGATCCCCGGCGCGGACAAATTCCTGGCGGAATTGACCGAACGCGAGGTCCCGTACCTGGTCCTGACCAACAACTCCATCCGGACCCCGCGCGATCTGCGGGCCCGACTGCACCGGATAGGACTGGACATCCCCGCCGAGGCGATCTGGACCTCGGCCACCGCGACGGCCACCTTCCTCGACGAGCAGCGCCCCGGCGGAACCGCCTATGTGGTGGGCGAATCCGGGTTGACCACGGCCCTGCACGAAATCGGCTACGTCCTGACCGACAGCGATCCGGACTATGTGGTGCTGGGTGAGACGCGCACCTATTCCTTCGAGGCCATCACCACCGCGATCCGGTTGGTCGAACGCGGCGCCCGCTTCATCGCCACCAATCCCGACGCCACCGGCCCGTCGCGGGAGGGCATACTGCCCGCCACCGGATCGGTGGCGGCACTGATCACCCGCGCGACCGGCCGCGAACCGTATTACGTCGGCAAACCGAATCCGCTCATGATGCGGTCGGCACTGCGGCGGATCGGCGCGCATTCACAGTCCTCGGTGATGATCGGCGACCGGATGGACACCGATGTCATCGCCGGGCTCGAGGCCGGAATGCGTACCCTGCTGGTACTTTCCGGCATCTCCACGCCCACCTCGATGGAGCAGTACCCGTATCGGCCGACCCGG
Source organism: Nocardia sp. (assembly GCA_017354515.1). Lineage (GTDB taxonomy): Bacteria > Actinomycetota > Actinomycetes > Mycobacteriales > Mycobacteriaceae > Nocardia. Next base: position 694 of record JAFMQT010000424.1, read on the forward strand.
GTGCTGGACTCGGTAGCCGACCTCGTCGGTCACACCGAGAACCCGTTCGCCGCTCAGCTCAGGGCTTGATCAAGGTCACCCAGCAGATCCTCGATATCCTCCAGTCCCACCGAGATCCGTACCACGCCGTCGGAAAGCCCCACGGCGGCACGGCCTTCCGGACCCATCGCCCGGTGGGTGGTGGTGGCCGGGTGGGTGATCAGGCTCTTGGAGTCGCCCAGGTTGTTGGAGATGTCGATGATCCGCAACCGGTTCAGCACCTCGAACGCGCGCTTCTTACCGGCATCGGCCTCGGCCGCCAGTTCGAAGGTGACCACGGTGCCACCGCCGGACATCTGCGCGGTCGCCAGCTCGTACTGCGGATGTGAGCTGAGATAGGGGTACTTGGTCCACGCCACCGCCGGATGCCGCTGCAGAGATTCGGCGATCGCCAGCGCGGACGCGGTGGATTGGCGCACCCGCAGCGGCATGGTCTCCAAACCCTTGAGCAGGGTCCACGCGTTGAACGGGCTCAGTGCCGGACCGGTATGCCGCATCAGGGTTTTCACCGGACCGGTGATGTAGTCGGCCTCGCCCAGGATGGCCCCGCCTAGCACCCGGCCCTGACCGTCGATGTGTTTGGTCCCCGAATACACCACCACATCCGCACCCAGGTCCAGGCTGCGCTGCAGTAGCGGCGTCGCGAAGACGTTGTCCAGCACCACTTTCGCGCCGGCGGCATGGGCGAGTTCGGTCACCTTCCGCACATCGACGAGGGTCTGCATCGGGTTCGATGGGGTTTCGAAGAACACCGCGGCGGTCGGCACCGACAACGCCCGCTCCCACTGGTCCAGATCCTCGCCGTCGACGAAGACGGTCTCCACGCCCCAGCGCGGCAGGATCTCGTTGCACACCACGAAACAGGAGCCGAACAGGCTGCGCGCGGCCACCAGCCGGTCGCCCGCCGACAGCAGCGCGCCCAGGGCGACGAACACCGCCGCCATCCCGCTGGCGGTGGCGAAGCACGCCTCGGCGCCCTCGAGCTGTCGCATCCGCTCCTCGAACATGGCGACCGTGGGGTTGCCGTAGCGCGAGTAGACGAAATGCTCTGCCTCGCCGGTGAATGCGGCCTCGGCGGCCTCGGCGCTCTCGTAGACGAATCCGGAGGACAGATACAGCGCCTCGGAGGTCTCCTCGAATCCGGACCGCCGCAGACCTCCGCGCACGCCCAGCGTCGCCGGGCCCACCCCCTCGGGTAGCGGCCGATCGAATGCCCCGCCGGTAATCATGCCGTCCTCCTGTATCTTGCGGGACACCCGCACCCGTCGGCCTGACGAGCAGCTCCGCAATTGTCACTCATCAGGCCTCCTGTGCCTGTGTCCTGCAACCGGTTTCACGACTGCCGCCACGGCAGACCCAGCGCGCGCCATCCCCGGCTCCCGCGATGTCCCTCGCCGTCCAGCGGCCCCTCGAACCCCTCGAGCACGTTGTAGGAGGGGGCGAACCCGGCCTCGGTCGCCGCGATCGCCGCGCCGATCGACCGCTGTCCGGACCGGCACAGGAAGATCACCGGGGCGTCGTCGGCGTCGCGGTCGACCAGCGCCTGCTTCAGCTGGGGAACGAATTCCGGATTGGGCGCACCGTGCACATCGACCCATTCGATCAGCCGGAGCGGCCGCCCGAGCGAGTCGGTGTCGGGCAGTCCGACGAACCGCCATTCGGCCTCGGTGCGCACATCCACCAATACCGCACCGGGGTTGTCGCGCAACAACTCCCACGCCTGGACTGGGGTGATGTCACCGGCATACCTCGCTTCGCCGGCAGAACTCATTGTGACCTCCTACAGAATCCGTACTTGCCGCATCCACTCGGACACCGGCCAGGTCGTCACCCGGAGCACCCCACCACGGAGGAGGGTTGCCGACCAGCGAGCCGGGGCTTGACGCTGGTACTCATGACCTGACACCGAGAATGCCTGGTCACGAGCCGGACTGTCAATATGCCGGGACGGGCCGACCCGGATTGCCGCATACCCGGCCGCAGGTAGTGGCCGATATCACGCTCAATTCTCGCGCGGGCACCGGGAATATCTGCCACGCGGGACACCGATAGAATCGACAGAACTCCGACCACATCCGATGCGCGGGCGCACAGCTCCGCGCGGCGACAGGGCAGTCTCCGCGGAGTGTGGCCGAGCAGGGGTCGGCCTGAAGTAAACTTAGCCTAAGCTAAGCAAGTTGGAGTGACGACGAATCGACCAAAGGGTGCGCGCAAGTATGACCGAAAACGCTGGAACGAGTAGCGGACCGGGCGACCGCCCGCTGCGCATCGCGATCGTCGGTGCCGGACCGGCAGGTATCTACGCCGCCGACGCGCTGATGAAGTCCGATGTCGAGGCGAGTATCGACCTCTACGAACGGATGCCCGCACCCTTCGGCCTGATTCGCTACGGCGTGGCACCCGACCATCCGCGCATCAAGGGCATCGTCACCGCATTGCACAAGGTGCTCGACAAGCCGCAGGTCCGCCTGCTCGGCAATATCGACTACGGCACCGACATCACCCTCGACGATCTGCGCCGGTTCTACGACGCCGTGATCTTCTCGACCGGCGCCAATGCCGACCGCGCCCTCGGCATCCCGGGTATCGAGCTCGACGGCAGCTACGGCGCGGCGGACTTCGTGTCCTGGTACGACGGCCATCCGGATGTGCCGCGCAGCTGGCCGCTGGACGCGGAGAAGGTCGCGGTGCTGGGTGTGGGCAATGTCGCACTGGACGTGGCCCGGGTGCTGGCCAAGACCGGTGACGAACTGCTGCCGACCGAGATCCCGCCGAACGTCTACAAGGGCCTGCGGGGCAATAAGGCCATGGAGGTCCACGTCTTCGGCCGCCGCGGTCCCGCACAGGCCAAATTCACCCCGCTGGAACTGCGCGAACTGGACCATTCGCCGACCATCGAGGTGATCGTCGACCCCGAGGACATCGAATACGACGAGGGCTCGGAAGCGGCGCGCCGGCATTCCAAACAGGTCGACATGGTCTGCAACACGCTCGAGCAGTGGGCCATCCGCGATGTCGGCGACCGCCCGCACAAGCTGTTCCTGCACTTCTTCGAATCGCCGGCCGAATTGGTCGGCGAGGACGGCAAAGTGGTCGGGCTGCGCACCGAGCGCACCGCGCTGGACGGCACCGGAAATGTCAAAGGCACCGGCACCCACAAGGATTGGGATGTGCAGGCGGTCTACCGCGCGGTCGGCTACCTGTCGCAGAACATCGCCCAGCTGCCCTTCGACGACCAGGCCGGCGTCATTCCCAACGAGGCCGGCCGCGTGCTGGTCGACGAGGACGCCGACGGCGCGGCCCGGTTCATGCCGCAGACCTACGTCACCGGCTGGATCAAGCGCGGTCCGGTCGGCCTGATCGGGCACACCAAGGGCGACGCCAACGAGACCATCGCCTGCCTGATCGACGATGCGCCCGGCTTCACCCCGGCCGCCGAGCCGGATCCGGAAGCGATCGTCAAGTTCCTGGAGGACAAGGGCATTCCGTTCACCACCTGGGCCGGCTGGTACCGCCTCGACGCCCACGAGCGCG
>JAFMQT010000116.1:0-6750 GCA_017354515.1 Nocardia sp.
GCGGAGGACACGGCGGCGGCATGGGCGGCGCCGGAATCGGCGGACCGGCGGGGGCCGCGGCCTCGGAGTTGTCCCGCGATGTCGCACAAGCGTCGAAGCTGTTTCCGCGCGCCGCCCTCAGTAGCGCCGAAGGACAGTTCGGTGGGTCCGATCCGGGCACCGCTCGTGCCGGGGCCGCGCCGATGGCGGGCACGCCGGGCTCTCCCGGGGCGGCCGGCGCGGGCTCGCAGGGACAGCAGAACAAGGAGCACAAGCGGCCCGCCTACCTCGATTCCACCGACCATCTGGAAGACGCGCTGGGTGAGGCGCCGGTGGTGGTCCGGCCGGTGGTCGAGAAGTGAACCGTCGCTGGAGTTTCGATGACCTGGAATTCTCGGTGCTGTGGGAACTGCATGTCGGGGATCGGCTGCCGACACCGTTCATCTTCACCACCGACATCGAGTTCGAGGACGACTACCAGCGTGAACGGGTGCTGCTGCGGGATCGGCTGCTCGCCTGCCCCGATCCGGCACTGGCCGAGGCGCTGGCCGACTGCAAACAGCCCGATATCTCGATCATGGTGCGCGGGTTCGGTGGATCGGATGGCCGGGATCCGGCCGAAGCCGTTTTCCTGCGGGCGATCCGGCGCGAGGACCGTGGCTATCTGCTGACCCAGCTGCCGGGGCGCACGATCATCCACAGCGGCGGATATACCATCGCCGAATGCCCGGCCGTGCGATTGGCGGAGGTGATCGCCGATGCGATGCCGGCGGTCCCCAAGGGGACGTGGGGCAGGATCACGTTGCCGCCGGATCCGAAGTCCCCTTCCGAGGCGACAGAATACGAACCCCGCGACAGCGTCGGCGGCGCGCAGTTGTGGGACAGCTACGAAGAACCGGTCGAAGCCACCGGCCGGCGACTGCTGAGCATCACCCCCGACCGGTCGGGTGAGATCGAGATCGCCCAGGGCGTATCACGATTCGGCCCCAGGGGCCGGACGGTTCGCCGGCTCGGCTGGCGGGATCTGCCCGATGACGGCCGCTATGTGATCGCCCCCGGACCACCGCCGGTAGCGATCGGCGTCGACGACGCCGGTCTGATCGACGCCGTCAACGCGGAGATCATCGCGGTGGTGCGGGCTATCAAGGATGAGCGAGTCTGAGCTGCGCCGATTTGTGATCACTCACCAGCTGTTGAATGGAGGAGTCGAATGGCTACCGCGACAACCAGATCCGGTGCGATCAAAGTGGAAACCACCGAACAGGGTCTGCCGGTGCATATCTCGATCGAGTCGGCCGAATTACGCAGGTCTCCCGCAGAACTGGCCGCCGAGGTGCTCAGGTTGTGCCGGCAGGCGGGGGCCCGCGCCGGCGCCGAGCGCCGGAAACAGCTGGCCGAGGCGGGAGTCGACGCCGATATGCTCGCGCTGACCGGTCTGCCCACGGCCGCTGAGGTGGAGCGGCAGGAACTGATCGATGAGCAGGAGTACGAGATGGAACCCCAGAGCTGGCTCAGGTCGGTGTGATATGACCGCGAACGAGTCCGTACCCCAACCCGATCCGAGTCTGACCGGGGCGTCGGTCATGGATGAGCTGGTCGCCCGGGCGGAGAGCCGGCTCGAGCGGATGCGTGATCTCGCCGACCGGATGACCGGGGTGCGGGTGCGTGAGAGTTCGGACGACGGTGCGGTCACCGTCGAGGTGGACGGCAATGGGGCACTGGTGGATTTGGCATTCTCAGCAGTGGTGAATCGGATGTCGCCGGCGGAGTTCGAGCGGGTGGTAGTGTCCACCGCACACAGCGCCGCAGCCCGCGCCTTCGCCGAGCGCGGCGACTTGATCACCGCCTTCAACGAGGAGAACAGCACCCCGCCGACCAGCGCGTAACCCCCCACCACTCCGAATATCGGCTCCGGTCCACCGCATAGCGGTCGTGGACCAGGTAGGCCCATCCCACGGACGACGTTCTTCGGGATTTACTGACCCGTAAGCTCTTCGTAAACTCCGTGGCGCACTGTCGATGTCGGCATCTGTTGGAATCATCAGCAGATGTACGACATGTCGGACTTGCGTGAGGCCGGCTGACCGGTAGGGGGTTTTGTATGGACCACGTACTTGCCGAGCCCGCGGCTATTCGCCGATACGGGGATATGTCCGCGGAGATGGCGTCGCAGACGCTGACCGCCGGTACCGTCGACCAGGCCGCGACCATCGCGGCAGCGATTCCGGTATTCGGCCTCATCGGTCAGGATTTCCTCGCCACGTACGCGATGGCGCAAGCGAATCATCTGGGTTCGGTGACCGAACTGGCCGCGGTGCACGCCGGAACCGCACTCACCGCGCACGAGAGCGCGGCGAAGTACGCGGCAACCGATCACGGCAATGCCGGCCACCTCGATCGGATCGGCCGCGCCTGATGAGCGCACCGCTCGACCAATCCATCGTCGATATGCTGCGGCACAGCGCGATGGGGTCGGTGGTCGATCGCCCGGTCAACGATGTGCTGCGGGATATGGGCCTGCCCGGCCTGCCGCACCTACCACCAGCGCCGCCACTGCCGCAGTTGCCGCCGATGCCGGTGCTGGATATGCATGCGCTGACCAAACCGATCACCGATCTGGCGAGCAGCTTCGGCACCGGCAAACTCGGAGCCGGGCCGGGACCGGACCCCACCCAGGTGCTCTCGCAGATCTCGTCGGTCGTGCAAACCGTCGTGCAATTGGGTTCCAGCGCCATGCAATTGACCTCTGGCGGCTGGCAGGGCGACGGGGCGACCGCGGCCGCCGCGAAATCCGGACAGGCGGCGGCCGACGGAACCGCGGTGGCCGGTCAGGGCACGCAGATGTCGACGGGCACCACGGCGGCGGCCGGCAGTGTGTTCACCGGCAATGCCGCGATGACCGGATTGACCGCGCGCTATCTGAGCACGATGGCCGCGGCGGCGCCGTTCGCCGTAACCCCGCCCGGCCAGGTATTCATGCTGTCCATGTCGGCGGAGACGCTGGCCGAGGCGCTCGCGGTGGTCACCAAGACCCGCGTCGAGCTGACCGGCCACAGCGTGCATATGGCCCAGACCGGTCGAAAGGTGAAGATCACCAATGTGCCGCACGGAGTTTCGGCCGAGGGCGAGGACTCAGCGCTGTCGGACGCCTCGTCGCCGGTGAGTCTGCTGGGTCAGGGGCAGGCGAGCGGATTATCGCCGAACGCGCTGTCGCAGGCGAAGACCGCGCAGTCGTTGTCCGGTAGCGGAGGCAGCCCGGCCCAATTCGTTTCGCAGGCACTGCAGTCGGTGTCGGCCTTGGGTGGTCTGCACTCGGCGGTATCGGCCAAGCCGATCGCCGGCCCGGTCTCGGCAGCACCCGGCGCCCCGAGCACCGGGACATCCACCTCGGCCCCGAAGCTCGGTGGTCCCGGCGGTGCCGGTGGTGGTCCCGTCCCGACCGGCGGCCCCGGCCCATCGGCGGCCGGAGCGGCCGAAATGTCCTCGCCGCTGGAGTCCGCGCGCACGCCGTCGATGCTGCCCGAGTCCGCGAGTCCGCTTCCGGAGTCCGCGGCCGGAACCTCCACGACCTCCGGCCCGGGCATGGTGCCGATGACTCCCGGCGCCGCCGGAATGTCGAGGCTGGCCTCCGATGGCAGTAGTGCCAGTGAGGGCGCGCGTGCCCAGCTGGTGACCGCGGCCCACGGCAATGAGGTCGTCGGGCCGATCGCCGGTATCTCACTGCCGGTGGTCGGCGCGGCCGAGGAAGTACTCACCACCCCCGATTCCGATAACGAACCGCCGGACAAAGCCCTCACTCTCTAGGCCCTCATGCGCAAGGAGCACGTCATGGAATTCGATCCCGCCACCGCGGCTCGCACCGCCGCCGACCTCGATGCCCTCGCCGACCGTCTCGCGGTGGGCCTGCGCGTCGACGGGCCCGCCCTGTCGGTTCCGGCCCCCGGGGCCGATCCGGTGTCCCGGCATACCGCGACCACCCTCACCGATGTCGCGGCCTCCTTCGAGTCCGCCAGCGACAAGGGGGTTCTGGAAATGCGGAAACTGGCCGCGACGCTGCGGGCACAGGCCCACGGGCTGTCGCGGATGGACAGCGACAACGCCGTCGAACTCGGCACCAGAGCATAAGCGGAGACAACCATGGTCGAACCACCGGCGCCGGGATTCACCGGTGTGGTCTGGGAGGCCAGGCCCACCGAGCAGCTGGCTCGTGAGCTGACCACCGGCCCGGGCCCGGTGCCGATGGCCGATGCCGCCGCGGCGTGGACCCGGTTGGCGGCCGAGTTCGGTGCCGCAGTGCCCGAGTACGACCGGATCGTCGCCGCCATTCGCGGGCACTGGCAATCGGAAACCAGTGATGCCGTGCTGCAGCGCATTTCAGCCATGCGTGAGTGGCTGGCCGAGGTGGCGACCGCCGCCGCCCGCAATGCCGAACACGCGACGCGGCAGGCCACGTCCTATGAGATCGCGCGGCTGGCCATGCCGCACGTCGCCGAGGTCGCGGCACTGGATCGGGCCGTGCACGCGGTGCAGGCCTTAGGCGCCTCGCTGGGGGCGCCGCTGGTTGGGGCCGCCGCTCAGATCAGCGCCGATCACGATGCGGCCAAGGCCGATGCGGCCAGGATCATGCGGACCTACGAGGCTGCCAGTGCGCCGCTGGCTTCGCACTGGCAGCAGGCCCCGCCCCCGGCGCTTGCCACCGGCCACGCCCTGGAACAGGAGAAGGCGGTCGGGTCCGCACCCGCGAACAAGGCTCCGGCCGCCCCGGAGCTGCCCGCCACGCCGGCCATGCCCAATCTGCCGACCCCCGATTTCACCGCCCTGAACCTGCCGCGCCCGCTCACCAGCACCCATGTGCAGCAGGTCGCTACTACACAGACATCCGAATTCTCCACGATCCCAGCCGAATCCGGCGCCAGTCAGCTCAGTACCGCACAGCCGATACCGGCCGGTGCGGGGCCGGTCGGGACCCCACAGCCGGAGGAGGAGCGAGTGGCGGGGGCCGCGCCCCCAGCGACCGGAGCCGAACTCGGCATCGATGCCGGAGTCGCGGCCGCCCCGCCGGTACTCGGTGGCGTCGAGGCGCAGCCGCCGTCGTCCGCCGACGCGAGGAGCTGATATGGCGACCTTGACCAATGACGGCGTGCTGGCCGTCGCGGAGTTACTGGGCGTGCAGACGCTGCCATTGGTTCTCGAGGTGGGGCCGCGCCAGGATTCGATCGAGGCATTCGCCGCCGCCCGTGCGGCCGAACTCGACCGCATGCGCGGCGCCGGTCTGGTCGACAGCTACGACGATGTGGAGCCCGATCTCGGTGCGGCCCTGTCGGTTCTGGCGCTGCCGGAACGTGAGCTCAGTGCGCGGATCGTCACCACGACCGGAATCCACCGGGTGTGCGTCGCCCGGCGGGGTGCCGCGCACGCGGCCGCTGTCCGTATCGGCGACGACCTCGACATCCGCACCGTCTGGGCAGAGGCCGACTCGGCTTTGGCCCGCCCGATTCTGGAGACCCTCGGGACCTGCGCGCCGGCCCCGATGCCCACGTTCACCGCCGACACCGAACAGTTGGCGCGCGACCTGGATCGAGCCGATGACAGCACCGATTACGCTGCGGCCCTCCGCGGTTGCGATGTCGATGAGCGCGCGGCGATCGAATTCGGAATGGCCATGTCGCGGTGCCACGCGCATGCCGAGATCGTGGCGCACGCGCACGAGGACGGCATCACCACCAGATCTTCCGGCGCCGTGGCGGTGTACGACACCCCGCGGGGCCGGATCGTGGCCAGTCCGGCGGTCGCAGCGGACCTGCGACTGTGGACGACCTTCGCACCGGGATCCGAACACCGTATCGCACAGTCGATTTCGGCGTTGATCGGAACTCTTCCCGGGGGAAGGTGGATGCCGTAGTTCAACCGCCGAAGTAACTATTCCTCCGATGACTATCCCGACAACGACTGTCCAAGCGACGAATACCTCCTACATCCAATTCGAATCAGCATCGAAGTCCAGCAAAGGAAAGGGACCTGAAATGACACAGCCCGGACAGCAGGTTGCCAACGAAGCGGGAACCACCTCAACAGCGCAGACCGAAATGGCCGATTCGGTCGAACGGATCCGTGCCACGATCCAGCGTGTCACCGAGGCCGTCGACTCGGCCAAGCGCGGTTGGCAGGGCGACGCGTTCAAAGCCTGCAACGACGCCGCGAACGCCTGGGACGCGGAGGCCGCGCAGCTCAATCAGACCCTCAACGAGATGACCAATGAGGTCGGCCACGGTAACAAGATCTACACCGGCCTCGAGAACGAGAACCAGGGCGAGTTCAAGACGCTGATCGGCCAGACCGGTGGCACCAGCGCCCTGACCAACCTGTGACCTGATCGCCGGATCTGAGCTCACATAAACCAGAGCTCGCACAAACCATTACGACGAAAGGTATCGACATGCTGTACGAGAGAACAGTTCTGCAGGAGCTTTCGGAACTGCTGACCGGTTTCCACAACGATCTGCGGAACGAGGCCGAGAACCTCGATGCCGCTGCCAAGAAGCTGGCCCAGTCCTGGGATGGCAACAAAGCGCTGGACGCGTTCCAGGCCTCCAAGAACAAGTGGGATCAGCAGTTCGGAAAGCTGGATGACAACGACCCCGCGACCGCGATGGGGAAGGTGCAGGCCCTGTCTCAGGCCGTAGACGCGGCGATGCGTAACGCCACCGCCGCGGATACGAAGGTCACCGGCGGCTTCGGCGGCTGAGTCGTCACCGCGCACAGAAGGTCCCC
>JAFMQT010000116.1:6760-10447 GCA_017354515.1 Nocardia sp.
GCGCACCTTTCGCCGTTTCCGGCGGGCCGATAGCCCGGCCACTAGACCCGGCCGGGGCCGCCTCAGGCGGGCACAGCCTGCTGACCGCCCAGATAGCCGAGTTCGCCCGGTGTGGCGACCATGTAGACGTCGGCTACCGCGGAGGCGGTGCGCACGGTGACCAGGTGGGCCGTCGATGGATCTTCCACGAGAACCACATCGGCGTCGAATTCGTCTGTCAGCGGCCCGGTCCGGCGCAGCAGCATAACCGTCGCATCGGAAAGATGTCCCGCCGGTTCGATCCCGTCGAACACCACCATCGTCGCCGACCGATAGGAGCCCGCCAGCTGGGATCCGGCCGACCAGGTGGCCAGTGACAGCGATTCCGGCATATCGACGACGTCGACCATCGGCCGCCACTCCTCGTGCCGGTTGGTGTGCACCACCACCCGCGCCCCGAGGGCGATGGCGCGCAGGATGACCTGTTTGGCCACCAGCACCGAACCGATGATCTCGACCCGTCGCACGTGGCCGCTCACCAGTGGCAGCGCCACCCCGTGGCCGGAGGCGTCGGCGCCGATCAGCTGCCCACAGCCGGCGATCGGCACCGGCACCCGCGACAGCGTGTCCGGGGAGCCGAGATGGCCGTCCAGCGGCAGCGCGGGCACCCCTGTTCCGAGCGGCAGGCTGAAAAGCAGTGCGCGCAATTGCTTTCCAGGAAGGGCGACCAGTCCGGGCATGCGCATCGGCCGCGGCGTCTCGCGGGTCGTGAATCGCGCGGTCGCCGTGATCGCGACCGATTCCGCCGACGCGCCCGCGGATCGGGCGTACCCACCGTCGGATTCGGTACCGCGAAGCCGCTGCATTCGCACCGTGATGGTGCTCGCGACCGAGGGGGTCGACCATACCGCGGCGACCCCGCGTGGTCCCAGCGCCTCCGGGGTCATCCGGTACGTCGTGTGGTGTAAGCCGTTGTGCGACAGGTAGTGCTGGGTCTCGGTGAAATCCTGCGGTGCGGCGCCCAGGGTGAGCTGGGTGACCACCTGGTTCATCTCCGAGGCGGACAGAACTGTGGCCGAAAGATCCTGTGCGGCGAGACGATTGGCAACCCGTCGGGTTGCGATGACGGCCGACCGCAGGGTGCCTTCGGCGCCGCCTCCGCGCCGGTGCACGGCGGCGGCGTTGGCGAGTGGGTCCAAGCGCAGGACGACCCAGACGGTGCGATGGGCGACCGCGGGCAGCGGGCCGAGGATGCTTTCGTAGATCCGCGCCACCGAACCCGAACCGGCGGTGCGCGATCCCATACTGATCACATCGATGGCGGCCAGCCGGATATCGAACTGGTCCAGACAGCGAGCGATCTCGGCGAGTGGCAGCATATCGTCGCCGACCAGCCCGCTGGGGCTCAGGCGGGCGACGGTCCGCGGTTGCGCGTCGATCCGCAATATCGTGATGAGGCGGTCCCCGTCCCAGCGCATCCCATAACTTCCGCCTTCACTCAGCGGAACATCGAATGACGAATGTTGAACAGCACTCGAACGATTACGAAACAATTGCAAACGATAGGCGATTTCCCGCTCCGCGAATTGTGCCAGTGAAGTACCCCGCAACGGAATCAAGGCGATGATCACAACGGCCGCGGCAACGACGGCCGCCGCCGGTGAATCGGGCATGAAAGTGACTGTGACCAGTGCACATAGGGCCGCTATGACCAGCACCGGAAGGACCAGACGCAGCGGATACCGGCGGAACAGCCACAATTGGTCCGGCCGCGGTCGCGAGTTTTCCGATTCCGATTCCGACGGGTTCGGCCGAACAGCTTCGGGCGGTACGGCATTACCTCCGCGCGCGGTGGAGTTCATACGCTCATAATGGACCGGCAGGGTCCGTTTCGCTAGTCTGTGGAGGCGCGGTCCGGATACGTCCGCGGCAGAGAATCGGGTCGGATTTCGGAGGGTATGTGCCGGCACAGCTGACCACCCGCGCCCAAGTCAACGGCTACCGGTTTCTGCTCAAACGCTATGAGCACGCGCTGGTGCGCTGGGACATCCGGATGTTGCACGATCCGATGCGCACCCAGTTCCGTTCCCTGGTGGTCGGCGCCGTGCTGGGATTGCTCGGAGTGGCGGGCGCGGCGATCCTCGCCTTCCTGCATCCGCAAGGTTCGGCCGGCGATTCGAAGATCCTGGCCGGCAAGGATTCCGGCGCGTTGTACGTCCTCGTCGACGGCACCCTGCATCCGGCGCTGAATCTGGCGTCGGCGCGTCTGATCACCGGCTCCGCCGCCACTCCGGCCTCGGTCAAGGACACCAAGCTGACCCAGCCCAGGGGGCCACTGCTGGGGATTCCGGGTGCTCCGGCGGCGCTGCCGGGATCCGGAGATGCCAAGAACTCGACCTGGACCGTCTGCGACCAGACGCAGTCGCCCGGCGGCTCGGGGAGCCTGACGACGGTCATCGCCGGGACGCTCGACACCTCACGCGGCGAGGCGGCGCATCCGCTGGCGGCCGGGCAGGCCTTGCTGGTCTCCCACGGGGGCAAGACGTTTCTGGTCTACGACGGTAAGCGCGCCGAGGTCGATCCGAGCGATCCGGTGATCGCACGTTCGCTGAGCATGGGCAACCGGACCCCGATGAGCATCGGAACCGCCGTACTCGACGCCACCGAACCGGTTCCGCCGCTGGCGGTTCCGCATATCGACGGGCTGGGTTCGCCGGGGCCCGGTCCGCTGTCGGGTGTGCCGGTCGGCGGGGTGGTCCGGGTACGCGGTGTGACTGCCGACGATCTGTACGTGGTGTTGCCGTCGGGGGTGCAGCGCGTCTCGCCGCTGGCCGCGGAGGTCATCCGGAACGCGAATTCGCAAGGGATGAGCGATATCACGAATGTTCCGCCGGATCGGGTCACGGGTCTGCCGTTGCTGAATACCCTGCCGGTCGCCGACTTCCCCGATCAGGCGCCGGTCATCGTCGCCAACGCCGCCGCGCCGGTGCGCTGCGTATCGTGGGCGCACACCGGTCAGGCCGATGCCGCGACAACGGTCATGGCGGGCAAGGAACTCCCGCTGCCGGCCGCCGCGAAACCGGCCGTGCCGGCCTCCGCCGACGGCGCCGGGGATCGGGTCGACGCGGTCTACGTGCGCCCGGGCACCGGCGAGTTCGTGCGATCGGTCGGGCCCGAGCCCGGCGCGATCGGCAACGGCCCCTTGTTCTTCGTGGGGGACAACGGAATTCGCTACGGCATACCGGATGCCCAGACCGCGAAGGTACTCGGTTTGGGGGCAGACCCCAAACCGGCTCCCAAACCCATCCTGGAGGCGCTCCCGGCCGGTCCCGGACTCAGTCGCCAGGATGCGCTGATGAGTCATGACAGCCTGCCACAGTGTCCGGGATCGGACGATTCCGCAACCGGCTGCGCCGAACCCATCGCCCCGCCGGACAACAAGTGAGCCGACCCGCCGTGCTGTACCCTCCTCGCGAATGGGTACAGCACGATCGCAGGTGTTCAGCTCATTCCGGCGAGTAGTCCCTCGAGCGCCTTCTCCATATCCGCCGCCTCGATCCGCATCAGCACCTCTTCGTCGATCGCGTGCAGGTCGATGGAATCGTCTGTGGCGAGCCGGAATTCACGCTCTTCCTCGGCGGATTCGATGACATTGCGGATGAAGCGCCCGTTACCGGCGGTATCGATCGCCCGGCGCTCGTGACCGCT
>JAFMQT010000425.1 GCA_017354515.1 Nocardia sp.
CACCTGCCGCTATGGCCGCGTCCTGATAGCAGCCGTCCAGCAGCGCCCGATACGGGCGGTGGTCGGCGGTGGCGTTGAAGTCTCCGGCCACGAGTATCGTCCCGTCGGACGCGGGAATCTTGCGCAGCATCTGCCGAAGCAGTTCCATCTCGCGCAGCCAGTCGCCCGGTTCCCGGGGCCAGGGCGGCACCGGATGCACAGCGAAGACGCGTGGCGCCGTACCATCCGGCAGATCGATTGTCGCGGAGAGTAATTCGGTGACGAAGCCATCGTGACGGGAGGTATCCGACAACGGATGGCGACTCCAGATGCCGGTACCGTCCCCGACCTGCCCGGTACTGCAGTAGTGGTACGGCAGCAGCCGCGGCAGCGGTGACCGCAGAATCGCTTGCAGCCCTTGTGGTGTCACCTCGCAGACGGTCAGCACGTCGATCTCCAGGCGCCGCACCTGATCGGCGAGCGCCTCCGGATCCGCCGCTCCGACGAAGATATTCGCCTGCATGATCCGCATCCGGCGACCATCGGGCACCGGCCGCCGACGCCACCGTTCCCGATACAGCGGCCACTGCGCGGCCGCGACCGCACCGAGCACCACCACACCCACCGCGGCCGGGACCATTGCGCGCGCGAGGGCAGCGAGTACGAGCGCGGGAACTGCCGCCGCCGTCAGCACCGGCGCCGCCGCGGCCGCGACGATGAGCGACTGCCGCCGAGAATTCACCGACCGCACGATCAACCCGGCGACGGCGACCGCGAGCAGGACTATCGATCCAGTGATGAGCACGCCCCCATCCTGCGGGCCCAACCTGGGCCCCACCTGTACACCGGCTGCGAACCGCTGACGGCTCCCGCTCGCGGATCGCTCAGCCGAGCAGGTCGCGAACCACGCCGTCGGCCAGCAGGCGACCCCGGTCGGTCAGGACCAGCCGGTCATCGCGAATCACGGCGAGCCCGTCGGAGACCACGCGGGTGGCGGCGGTCCGGCCGGAGGCAGCCAACTCGGCCAACGGTAGTCCGGAGCTCAGGCGGACACCGAGCATGATCCGTTCCAGGTAGCGATCGGAGTCGGTGAGCGCCTCCCATCCGGCGACCGGCAGTGCGCCGCCGACCGCGACCCGCTCGGCATAACGCCCCGGGTGTTTCACATTCCACCAGCGCACCCCGCCGACATGACTGTGCGCACCCGGACCCGCGCCGAGCCAGTCCCCGCCATTCCAGTATCCGAGGTTGTGCCGGCAGCGAGCGGAATCGTTCGCGGCCCAGTTGGATACCTCGTACCAGCGCAGTCCTGCCCCGGCCAGCCGGGCGTCGATGCGTTCGTAGCGGGCGGCGAGCACGTCCTCGTCGGGTGCCGGTAGTTCGCCGCGGCGGACCTTGCGGGCCAGCGCGGTACCGTCCTCGACGATCAGCGAATAGGCCGAGACGTGATCGACTCCGGCGGCCAGCACCGCGTCCAGGCCGGCGTCGAGGTCGGCGTCGGACTCACCGGGGGTGCCGTAGATCAGGTCCAGATTCACATGCTCGAATCCGGCCTCGCGAGCCTCCCGGGCGGCGGCGACCGGACGGCCGGGGGTGTGGGTGCGGTCCAGGACCCGCAGCACATGCGTCGCCACCGACTGCATTCCCAGCGAGACCCGGGTGTAGCCGGCCGCGCGGATGTCGGCGAAGAACGCCGGGGAGGTGGATTCGGGATTGGATTCGGTGGTCACCTCGACATCGGCGGCCAGGGTGAAGTTCGCCCGGACGGCATCGAGTACGTCTGCCAGTCCGGCGCCGCCCAGCAGCGACGGGGTCCCGCCACCGACGAAAATCGTCGACACCGGCGGCTGCCGGCTCGGCAACGCGTCGAAAATCTGTGCGGCCGAGAACATCTCGGCGCGCAAGGCCTCGAGCCAGGATTGCGGGGAGGCGGAGCTGCCCAGCTCACCGGCGGTATAGGTGTTGAAATCGCAGTATCCGCATCGCGTCGCGCAGAACGGGACGTGGACGTAGATCCCGAACCGGCCGCCACCGAAATCGCGCAGGATCGGCGCGTCGAGATGTTCCGGAGCGGATGCGGTCACCTCACCAGTGTGCCGGGACGGCGATGGTGCGCCGCACCACACCCACCTCGTATGCCCGAATCGCCGCATTCTATGACGCATCTCACAAAATAAGATGCTCATCCTGGGAATTTCCCGCACTTCTGCGGGAAATCTCACCCACGGGTTCGAAAGCCCTTTCTGACATGGCACAATGTGTCCTATGACCGGAATTGGAGTTCGACTCGTGGCCCGACGCCACGTCGACTTCCAGCGCGTCTGCAGCGCCAGCTGTCTGCCGGATCGTCTCCGGTAGCTCGGCCTCCCCCACTTCCGGTTCCCGGCGTCTTCCG
This sequence comes from Nocardia sp., assembly GCA_017354515.1. GTDB lineage: Bacteria > Actinomycetota > Actinomycetes > Mycobacteriales > Mycobacteriaceae > Nocardia. The sequence continues at coordinate 2,375 of JAFMQT010000425.1, forward strand.
CGATGCCGATCGGTCCGATTCGCCGAATACCGAAGGCGTGAGCCAGCCCCTCCCGCCTGCCGCAAGGCTGATCCATCATCGTCAGGAGCGACCCCTATGACGTCGAGTACCGACGCCGGTGCCACCCCCGAGTCCGTCCGCGCCGATCGCGAACGCCTGGCTCGGGAGCGCCGCGCCCGCCCCCGGCCCCAGACCACGGGCCCGCGTGAGCGCACCGGCAAACCGGTCCGCCGCAAGAAGTCCGAGGGCCAGTGGGCGCTCGGTTACCGGGAACCGTTGAACGCCAACGAGCAGAGCAAGAAGGACGACAACCCACTCAACGTCCGCGCGCGCATCGAGAACATCTACGCCCACAACGGATTCGATTCCATCGACAAGGGCGATCTGCGCGGCCGCTTCCGCTGGTGGGGCCTGTACACCCAGCGCGAGCAGGGCTACGACGGCACCTGGACCGGCGATGAGAACATCGACCTGCTCGAGGCGAAGTACTTCATGATGCGGGTGCGCTGCGACGGCGGCGCCCTCGATGTCCCGCAGGTGCGCACCCTCGGCGGGATCTCCACCGAATTCGCGCGCGATACCGCCGACCTTTCCGATCGCGAGAACCTGCAGTACCACTGGATCGAGATCGAGAACGTCCCCGAGATCTGGAAGCGGCTGGAAGCGGTCGGCCTGCAGACCACCGAGGCCTGCGGCGACTGCCCGCGTGTCATCCTCGGCTCACCACTGGCCGGTGAATCGCTGAACGAGGTCGTCGACAGCACCTGGGCGGTCCAGGAGATCACCCGCCGCTACATCGGCAAGAAGGAATACTCCAACCTGCCGCGCAAATTCAAGACCGCCATCTCCGGTCAGCAGGATGTGCTGCACGAGATCAACGACGTCGCGTTCATCGGTGTCGAGCACCCCGAACACGGCCCCGGATTCGATCTGTGGGTCGGCGGCGGCCTGTCCACCAACCCGATGATGGCCCAGCGGGTCGGCGCCTGGATTCCGGAGCAGGAGGTGCCGGATGTGTGGGAGGCGGTGGTATCGCTGTTCCGCGACTACGGCTACCGGCGCCTGCGCACCAAGGCACGTCTGAAGTTCTTGATCAAGGACTGGGGCGTGCAGAAGTTCCGCGAGGTGCTGGAGGAGAAATACCTGCGGCGCACGCTGATCGACGGGCCCGCACCGGACAAGCCCGTCCGCCCGATCGACCATGTCGGCGTGCAGAAGTTGCGCAACGGGCTGAACGCGATCGGCTTCTCCCCCATCGCGGGCCGGGTCTCGGGCACCGTGCTGACCGCCGTCGCGGACGCGGTCGAGGCGGTCGGGGCCAACCGGATCCGCTTCACCCCCTATCAGAAGATCGTCGTCCTGGATGTGCCCGACGACAAGGTCGAGCAGCTGATCGCCGAGCTGGAACCGCTGGGCCTGCAGGCCCGTCCATCGGTGTGGCGGCGGAATCTGCTGGCCTGCAGCGGTATCGAGTTCTGCAAGTTGTCGTTCGTGGAGACCCGCAAGCGCTCGCAGGTGCTGGCTCCCGAACTCGAGCAGCGGCTGGCCGATATCAACGCGGAGCTGGATGTACCGATCACCATCAACATCAACGGCTGCCCGAACTCCTGCGGTCGCTCCCAGATCGCAGATATCGGATTCAAGGGCCAGCTGGTCGACGACGGCGAAGGCAATCAGGTCGAGGGCTACCAGGTGCACCTGGGCGGCAGCCTCGGAGTCGACACCGGATTCGGCCGCAAACTGCGCCAGCACAAGGTGGTCAGTGCCGAACTCGGCGACTACATCGAACGCGTCGTCCGCAATTTCGTGAAGAACCGCGATGAGGGCGAACGGTTCGCGCAATGGGCCGCGCGCGCCGACGACGCCGACCTTCGGTAAAGGGGAA